>VBLA01000319.1 GCA_005879245.1 Deltaproteobacteria bacterium | reverse complement strand
GCCCAGCGGAGCACCGCGCCATAGAGCCGCTCGACCGCACGGTAGACAAAGCCGCCCTGCACGGCGTCGCCGCCCCGCCGGCGAAGCACCCGCGCGCTGAGGGTGGGCGTGAGCGTGAACGAGACGAGCAGCGACACCATGATCGCGAACGCGACGGTCAGGCCGAAGCTGTGAAAGAAGCGCCCCACCCGCCCGGCCATGAAGGCGACGGGCAGGAAGATGATCACCAGCGAGAGCGTGGTTGCCGTGACGGCGAGCGCGATCTCGGCCGTGGCGAGCGAGGCTGCGCGCCGCGGCGGCTCGTTCTCCTCCTCCACGTGCCGGAAGATGTTCTCGAGGACCACCACGGCATCGTCGATCACGATGCCCACCGCGAGCACGAGCCCGAGCATCGTCAAGTTGTTCACCGTGAAGCCCATGAAGCGCATGAAGGTGAAGGTGGAGATGATCGAGGCGGGAATGGCGATGCCGGCCACCAGCGTGCTCCGCCAGTCGCGCATGAAGAGGAGCACGGTGAGCGCCACGAGCGCGGCGCCCAGCCACATGTGGAGGCGCACGGTCTCGAGCGAGGCCTTGATGAAACGGGACTGATCACGGATCACCCGGATCTCGATGTCCGTGGGCAGGGCCGGGCGGAGCGCGTCGAGCTCGGCCTTCACCAGGTCGATCACCTCGACCGTATTGGTGCCCGACTGCTTCCGCACCACGAGCTGGACGGCGTTCTGGCCGTTCAGGCGCGAGACGCTCCGCGGCTCGACCACGCCGTCCTCCGCGTAGCCGACGTCGCGGACCCGGAGCGGCCGTTCCCCGACATGGGTGATGATCAGGTCGTTGAAGTCGGCGACCTGCTCCACCCGCCCCATCGTTCGCACGACGAGCTCGCGGCGGGTCTGATCGAGACGCCCGCCCGGCAGCTCGAGGTTCTGCTGCCGGATGCCGGTCCGCACCTGCGCGATCGAGAGCCCCTGCGCGGTCAGGCGGTCGGGATCGACGAAGATATTGATCGCCCGCTCCTCGCCGCCGATCAGCACCACCTGCCCGACGCCGGAGAGCGTCTCGATGTGCTCCTTGATCTGCTTGCGGGCGATCTCGGTGACCTCGCGGAGGCCCCGCCGACCGGAGATGGCGAGGCCCACCACCGGGATCGCGTCCATGTCGAACTTCTCGATCACGGGCGGATCGGTGCCGACCGGGAGCTGGGCCAGGACGCGCGACACCTTGTCGCGGACATCCTGGGCGGCGACGTCCCGCGACTTCTCGAGGACGAACTGCACGACGATGGTCGAGAGCCCCTCCTTGGTGACGCTCCGGAGCTCGTCGATGCCGTCGATCGTGTTGATCGCCTCCTCGAGCACCTTGGTGACGCCGGTCTCCATCTCCTCGACGCTCGCCCCCTTGAGCGTGGTCGTCACCGTCACGATCGGGAAGTCGATGTTGGGGAAGAGGTCGAGGCCGAGGCTCCGGTAGGAGAAGAGCCCCAGCACGACGAGCGACCCGACCAGCATCGTCGCGAAGACGGGGCGCCGTATGAAGACGTCGGCGAAGCGCATGGTCGCCCGCTTATGCTCCCGGGGACACGTCGGTACGCACGACCACCTGGGTGCCGTTGGCGAGCTTCGAGAGGCCGCTCGTCGCCACCTGCTTGCCGGCCGCGATGCCGGTCGCCACCTCGACCCAGCCGTCGCCCAGGTCGACCCCGAGCGTCACCTCGCGCTCGTGCGCGATGCCGTCCTCGATGATGAAGAGCTTGGTGACGCCCGCGAAGGTGCTGAGCGCGCTCCGCGGCACGGCCAGCGCCCGCTCGTCGTGCGCCACCACCACCTCCGCGTGCCCGAAGAAGCCGGGGCGAAGGCGGTGATCGGCGTTCGGCACGAGGGCTTCGAAGCTGAGCGAGCGCGCGGCGGGATCGGAGGCAGACCCGACCCGGCTCACCTGCCCGACGAAGGTCTCGCTCGGGAAGGCGTCGACGCGGACCCGCACCTCCTGTCCGGAACCCAGCGCCGGCACCTCGCGCTCGGGCACGTCGCCACGGAATTTCAGCGGATCGTCCTGCACCAGGCGGAACATCACCGTCCCCGGGCGGACGTAGCTGCCGGCATCGACCAGCCGGGCCGCCACCGATCCCTCGAAGGGCGCGCGAATCGCCACCCGATCGAGCTCGATGCGGAGCTGGTCGCGTCGGGCACGGGCCACCTCCAGGGCCGTCCGGACCTGTTCGTACTCCTGCGTCGAGATGACCCCCTCGGCGCGCAGCGGGCGGGCGCGCGCCTCGTCCGCCACCGCTTTCTCGAGACTGGCCTCCGCCTCGCGGAGACGCGCCTCGGTCACGTCGCCGCGCACGCGCGCCAGCACCTGGTCGCGGCGCACACGGTCACCCAGGTCGGCATCGACGACGACCACCTGACCCTCGACCTCGCTCGCGAGATCCGCCTGCGCGTTCGCCGCGAGCGTGCCCACCACCGACACCATCCGCTCGACCGGGCGCGTCGCCACGCTCGCGACGGTGATCGTGACCGCCTCGGGCCGCGTCTCGCCCGCCGGCGCCTCGGCGCGCGAGCCCCGGTCGCAGCCGGCGGCGACGAGGGCCGCGAGGACGAGCAGCACGTCGAGCCTCATGCGGCCCCCCGCTGCCGCGCCAGCGCCGCGCGTCCCCGTCCCGTGACGCCGTGCAGATACAGGTCGACGACCCGGGCGGCCACGGTTTCCACGCGATCGTCCGGCGCGTGCTCGAGGATGGCCGCCCGCGCCAGGCCGAGGAGGAAGGCCGCCGTCAGGTATCGTCCGGCGGGACCGCCCCCGAGCCGATGGCGAGCGAGCACGCCTTCGACGGCGTCGAGCACCCGCCGGCGGCGCTCGGTCGCCCGGCGCGTCGTCCGCCGCTCGTAGCGTTGCACCAGCGTCAACAGATGATGCCGCCGCCAGAAGAAGCGCAGGATGGAGAGCACGATGTCGCGGAGCAGGGCCTCCACCGGCGCGTCGGCTTCGGCGGCCCGTTCGACCTCTGCCGCGAGCCGCTCGAGGCTCCCTTCGAGCGCCGCGCGGTGGAGGTCGTCCTTGGTGGGGAAATACAGGTAGACGGTCCCCTTCCCCACCCCCGCGCGCGACGCGACCTCGCTCACCAGGACACGGTGAAAGTCGCGCTCCGCGAACACGGTGGTCGCAGCGCTCAGGATACGCTGTCGCTTGTCGTGGTTGGACATGGGGGGCAGAGGCAGTCGCGCGCTCGACCGGCAGAACTGACCGGTCAGTTCTACCGATTTCGTCTCGCCAAGAAAAGAGGGGTTGAGCGTGCCCTACGTCGTCGCCCTCGCCGCCGCGGGCACGCGCAGGCGCCGCAGGCGAAGCCCGAGCCAAACCGCGGCAGCGAGGGTCACGGCGCCGTAGACGAGCGCGGCCGTCGGCGCGCCCATCAGCTCGGCGAGCGCGCCGAGCAACAGGCTTCCCGCCGGCGCCGTCCCGATGAACATGACCGTGTTGAGCCCCATCATCCGTCCACGGTAACGGTCGTCGACGAGGAGCTGGAGAAGCGTGTTGGTGGTCGCG
>VBLA01000318.1 GCA_005879245.1 Deltaproteobacteria bacterium | reverse complement strand
TTAGGGGGTCATGCTGCGCGCGCCGGCCGTCCTCGGCCAGCCGGTCTCCAAACGGAGCGGGCCGCTTTCGGCCGCCTCGACGTTCGAGCTGGTCGGCAACACCCCCCTGGTCGAGATCCGGCGCGTGCGCGACGGAGTCGCGCCCGGGGTCCGGCTCTTCGGCAAGCTCGAGGGGTTCAACCCGGGCGGCTCCGTCAAGGACCGTCCCGCCCTCAAGATGATCGAGGACGGGCTCGCGCGCGGGGCGCTCCGGTCGGGGAAGACCATCATCGACTCGACCTCGGGGAACACGGGCATCGCCCTCGCCATGGTGGGCGCCGCCCTTGGCTATCCCGTCGAGCTCGTCATGCCGGGTAACGTGAGCGTCGAGCGGAAGAAGGTCGTCGTGGCCTTCGGGGCCAAGGCGATCTACAGCAACCCCCTGGAGGGCTCCGACGGCGCGATCCGTCTCTGCCGGAAGATCCTCGCCGAGGCCCCCGAGCGCTATTTCAAGCCGGATCAGTACAACAATGCGGCCAATCCGCAGGCCCACTACGAGACGACCGGCCCGGAGATCTGGCGGCAGACCGCGGGGAACGTCACCCACTTCGTGGCGGGCATCGGCACCGGCGGGACCATCATGGGAACGGGCCGCTACCTGAAGGAGCAGAACCGGGCGGTGCAGATCGTCGCCGCCGAACCCGACGACGCGTTCCACGGGCTCGAGGGGCTGAAGCACATGGCATCGTCGATCGTGCCGGGTATCTATCACGAGGAAGCGCTCGACCGGAAAATCGGCATCGCCACCGACGATGCCTACAACATGGTCTACCGCCTGGGGCGTGAGGAGGGCCTGCTCGTCGGGCAGTCGAGCGGCGCGGCGCTCGTCGCAGCGCTCCAGGTGGCGCGCCAGCTCGCGGCGGGGACGATCGTCGTCCTCTTCGCCGACTTCGGCGACCGCTACCTGTCGACGAACCTGTGGCTCGGCTGGCAGCGGCTCCCCGGTCAGGTCGAATGAAGCGCGTGCCGGCACGGGCGGGGCGCGCGCGACGCGGGGCGGTGACGCGCGCGAAGTTCTACCTGACGTATCCCAAGGCCCTCGTGAAGGAACCGCTCATCTATCAAATGAGCAAGAAGTTCGATCTCGGATTCAACGTGCGGAGTGCGAGCGTGAGCGAGGAGATCGGCATCATCGCCCTCGAGCTCGACGGGGTTCAGGACGAGATCGACGCCGCCGTCGCCTGGTTCCGTGAGCACGGCGTCACCGTCGAGCCGATCGAGAAGAACATCATCGAGTGAGCACCGCGCTGAGCCTGACGGACGCGCAGATCGAGCGCTACAGCCGCCAGATCCTCCTCCCCGAGATCGGCGGCCGCGGTCAGGCGCGCCTCCTGGCTGCCCACGTCGTTCTGGCGGGTGCCGGCGAGGCAGCGACGGCCGCGGCGGTTCTCCTCGGACGGGCGGGGGTGGGTGCGCTCGATCTCCTCGCCCACGGGGGAAGCCTGCCCGAGCTCGGGCCGGACTGCCGGCTGCGGCGGCTCGCGCTCACCGATGCGGCGACCGTCGTGCCCGAGGTCGACGTGCTCGTCGACCTGGCGGGCGACGGCGAGCTCACGGCCACGCTCGGGCGCCGAGCGCAGGCGGCAGGACGTCCGCTCGTCGTCGGCGTGCTCGCCGACGCCCGGGCGGTGGTCGCCACGCTGGTCGGCCGTCCCTGTGTCGCCTGCCTCCCGCGAGCGGTCCTCGCCCTCGAGGGGAGGGGCGCGTCCGGGCGGTTCGCGGCGCCAGCCGCGCTGGCGGCGGGCGCGCTGGCCGCCAGCGAAACGCTCGCGGCTCTCCTCTTCCCCCCGAGCCAGGGTCGATTGCACACGCTCGCCTGCGGGGACGGAATCTTCGCGGCGGAGCCGCTGCCGCCGACCACGGGCTGCTCGGTCTGCGGAGGCGGCTGAATGGAGCCCGTGCACCTGAAGCTCGAGCTGGCCGTGCACGGCGCGCGTCTCGATGCTGCCCTCGCCCAGCGGATCGGACGCGGGAGGGGCGCCGGCTCGTCGGCGCGGCCCTCGCTGGACGTCGTCCTGCCTGGAGAAGTCTGGGTTGGTGT
This sequence comes from Deltaproteobacteria bacterium, assembly GCA_005879245.1. GTDB lineage: Bacteria > Desulfobacterota > Binatia > DP-6 > DP-6 > DP-23. The sequence goes on along the minus strand of VBLA01000318.1, from coordinate 3,515 downwards.
GCCCATCGTCGACACGCCCACTCCCTACGTGCTCGCCGCCGAGGGTGACGACACCTACCTCCTTCGCGGCGACGCCACCGGCAACGCCGACCTCCGAATCGAAGTCCGCATCGCCACCCCCCCACGCTTCTACGAACGGCGCACCAGCCGCGGCACCCCGATGTCCACGATCGCCACGGTCCGCGCCGGCCACCTGGTGATCAGCCCCGGGGCGGCCTGCGGCTACAGCATGAACGGCGCGCCATGCCGCTTCTGTCTCGAGGGGGCACGGGTGGCGGTCGAACGGGATGCTGCCCCCATCGCCGACGTGATCCATTGAGGGGGTGCGCCGGCACTTCGACACGCTGGTCGTGACCCAGATCCACCCCCCGCGCTCGACCGCGTGGATCGACCGGACCTATGCCATGGGCGTCGATGCGCTCAGCTACAACCTCGAGATCTACGACCCGACCGTCCTCGGCCGGCATTGCATCGGCCGGGCCCGCTACATCGGGCGCGATCGCTATCTCGACGCGCTCGGCTACGCGGCGGGGGTGTTTCCGAGCGGTACGGTGTGGAGCGACCTCGTGATCGGCCTCGAGCCGGCCCAGTCGACCCTCGCGGGGATCGAGGCGCTCGCCGCCAAGGGGGTCGTCCCGGTCGCCTCGATCGTCCGCGGCGAGGCGCCGCTCCCCGAGCCAGCCGAGATCATCCCCGTGCTCGCCGAGCTCTACCGCTCGGTCAAGCGTCACGGCATCAACATGGGCTGGGTGCGCGACCTCGCGCTCGGCATCACGCCGCTCGAGGCACGCCACTTCGCCGGCGACGATGCCCGGCTCGCCGTGACGGTGCAGCACCTGACGCGCTTTCGACTCGGCGCGCTGGCCGCTCGCGGCCTCGCCCGCTTCCGCCGTCGTCTGCGCGTCCGGAACGTGAGCGAGTCGTTCGACTCGGCCCAGCTGTAGGAAGACCCCGGCGTGGCCACCACCTCCGACCGCGTGCGAGGCACCCCTGGCGAGGTCGTCATCGATACCCGGCCCCTCTGGCGCATCCTGGTCGGGCGGACCTACCGGCCGACGGTCCTGCTCGTCGGGCTCGCGGCGTTCCTGGTCCTGCGGGTGATGGAGCCGCCGGCAGGGCTCCCGCCCGAGGGGCAGAAGGCGCTCGCGATCTTCGCCATCTGCCTGGTGTACTGGGTGACGAGCGTCCTGCCGCTCATGGTGACGAGCCTCCTCGCCATGGTGCTCCTCCCCACGACGGGCGTGCTTTCGGCGAAGGACACCTACGCGCTCTTCGGCAACGAGGCGGTGTTCTTCATCCTGGGCGCCTTCATTCTCGCCGCCTCGCTGATGAAGTGCGGGCTCTCCACCCGGATCGCGATTACGATCCTCCGCCGCTTCGGGCACACGCCCCGCTCGCTCCTGCTCTCGCTCTTCCTGATGAACGCGTTCATGGCGTTCTTCATGTCGGAGCACGCGGTGGCCGCCATGACGTTTCCGATCACGGTCGAGATCGCGCGCGTGCTCCGCCTGCAACGCGGCCAGAGCAACTACGGCCGCGCGCTCTTTCTCGCCATGGCCTGGGGAACGCAGATCGGGGGCATCGCGACGCTCCTCGGGGGCGGCCGCGCCCCGCTCGCCCTCGGCATGCTACGGGAGACGACCGGGCAGACGTACACCTTCGGGCAGTGGACGCTCGCGGCCTGGCCGCTCGTGGCGGTCCTCCTCCTGGCGGGCTGGCAGGTGATCATCCGCTTCTTCCCGATCGACATCGCGTCCGTGCGGGACGCCGATCAGGTGATCGAGGAGAAGGCGCTCAAGATGGGTCGCCCCTCGATCAACGAGCGCGCGATCGGCTTCATCATGCTCGGGACGCTCGCCGCGTGGATCATCGGGGGCGAGGAGTTCGGTCTCGCCAGCATCGCGATGGGAGCCGTGGTGGTGATCTTCCTCTTCGGGCTCCTCACCTGGAGGGGCGTCGAGGAGTACGTGAACTGGGGGGTGCTCCTCATGTACGGCGGGGCGATCGCCTTGGGCTCGGCGCTGAACCGCTCCGGCGCGTCGCTCTGGATCGCCAGCGTGACGGTGACCCGCTGGGCACACAGCCCGCTCGCCGTCATCGCCATGATCTCGGCGTTCGGCATCCTCCTGACCGAGGCCATGAGCCATTCCGCCGTGGTGGCGCTCCTCATGCCCGTCGCCCTCGGCATCGCCCAGCAGTTCGGGATCGACCCACGCATCATGGCACCGGCCGTTGCGCTGCCTGCGGGTCTGGCGTTCACGCTGCCGGTCGGCACGCCCGGCAACGCCATCGCCTACTCCTCGGGCTACCTGCGTCTCCGCGATATGCTTGGCCCGGGCTTCATCCTGGTCGCCATCGCATGGGTGGCCTTCAACCTCGTCGCCCGATACTACTGGCCCCTCATCGGCCTCACGATCGGCGCACCGCATCCCTGACGCGCGATTTGAGGATCTCCTCCGTTTCCCCTAAAGGAGGCCGCGCTATGCCCGATCTCATTCCTCCCCACGGCGGCCTGACCGAGCCCGTCTCCTGCACCGTCGTCCCCGACGAGGACGCGACGTTCCGCGCCGCGGCGGCGCGGCTCCCGAAGGTCCCCATCTCCGACGCGGACCTCTCGACCGTCTATCGTTTCGGCGACGGAGCGCTCAGCCCGCTCACCGGGCCGATGGATGAGACCACCTACCACCGGGTGCTCGACGAGTCGGTCATCGAGCACGGCGGGAAGCTCTACGCCTGGACCATCCCGATCGGCCTTCCCGTCACCGCGACGCTCGCGAAGCAGCTCACGCGCGGTGAAACCGTCGCGCTCATCAACACGACGGGCACCGTCGTCGCGACCCTCCTCATCGCCGACGTCTACCCCTGGGACAAGCTGCACTACCTCCGTCGGGTGTACCGGACCGAACGGACCGACCATCCCGGCGCCGACATGGCGCTCAAGGGCGACGCCGACAAGACGCATCTCGTCGGGGGGCGGCTCCGGGTGCTGCCGCAGCCCCGCCATCCGCAGTTCGGGAAGTACGTGCTCACGCCGCGCGAGGTGCGCCGGCTGCTGGCCGGCAAGGGCTGGAACCGAGTGGTCGCCTTCCAGACCCGGAATCCCCTCCACCGCGCGCACGAGTATGCACTCGTGTACGGGCTCGAGACGCTTCTCCGCGCCGGCCACAACGCCGGCGCATGCCTGAATCCGCTCATCGGCGAGACCAAGGGCGACGATGTCCGCGCCGACGTGCGGATGAGCACGTACGAGGCGCTGATCGCCACCCGTGCCCTGGGCGACGGCGACAGCGACCCGGCCCTCTGGGGGCCGCGGAAGGAGTCGGTGCCCGACCGCGTCATCCTCCTCGGTCTCGACATCAAGATGTTCTACGGTGGGCCGAGCGAAGCCGTCATGCACAGCATCTACCGGCAGAACTTCGGCTTCACCGACATCGTGATCGGCCGCAAGCACGCCGATGCGCCGTTCCACGACGGCACACCCATCTGGGGCGACTTCGACGCGCAGGAGATCTTCG
>VBLA01000342.1 GCA_005879245.1 Deltaproteobacteria bacterium | reverse complement strand
AGCTGCGAGTAGTCGCGCAGGAAGCCGCTCTCCTCGACCGTCCGCGTCTGCCGCGTCGTCGGGCAGCCGCTGAGCAAGACGATGCTGGCGGTGACGACGGCCGCGAGTCCGCTTCTCACGTTCCCTGGTTGCATCCTGCTGTCCCTCCTTTGGAAAGTGGCGCGTACGAGTCGGGCAATCGGGCTCACTGCCGATGCCAAAAATTTGGATACAGGAGCGTGACGCCAAACGTGATCCCATGGCGTGGCACCGGGCCGCCGGTCGCGACATTCCAGAACGGTTCGACGAAACAGCTGACGTTCTGCCGACCGATCTTGAACGTGCGTCCCGCACCAAGATCGAGCGGCAACAGCTGTCTACCGGTTCCCCAATCGAAGGTCATCTGAGGTACCGATCTGACAAACCACCCCTGGCCGAGTTGATAGGTGACGAAGGGTTGCACCGGCCTCACGGCGCAGCGGGCACGCAGTGTAGGCCCTCGGCCTGCAGTTCGGCCCCGTGGACGTGCAGGATGCGCCGCACTTCCTGGATCGTCGCCGGCTCGGACTGGGTCGAATGCGAGGAACGCACCACGAGCTCCGACGCGGCGCCGTCGAGGTGCGCGCTCCGGTATGCCACGACGCCGTCGTTGCCCTCCTCGGGCGGTCCATCGCCCTCCACGGCGATGATGGAGTGATACGGCACGCCATCGGCGACGGGGATCGCGGCCAGCCCCTCGAGGAACGGGTTGCCCGGGGTCATGTTCTCCGCCGCGGTGGGAATCCTCGCCGTCGTTCGCGCGGCGTAGAACGCACCCCTGCCTTGGCTCAGCGTGTCGCGCGACATCAGGACGAGGTTGCCCGGGAGCCGCACGAGGCGGCGGAGGAGGCCGTTCACCCAGGCCCCGGTGCGGAAGCTTCCCCGGTGCGGCGTCGCCACGAACACCACCCGCCGCACGAACGGGAGCGGCTGCACGAACATCGCCCGGCCGAGGAGGGTCCGGAAGTCCTCCGACGCCGGCAGCTCGGCCAGCGGGACGCGGCTGATCGAGTTCCAGAGCCGGGATCCGGTGTCGACGGCGGTGAGCTTCGTGAGAAGGCCTCCCTGGCTGTGGCCGATGACCACCATCTGGCGGAGACACGGGTCGTCCCCTTCGGGGTCCAGACGCGATACCGCGTCCGTCAGCTTGTCGCGGAGCAGCATGCCCGAGTACGCGATCGGATTGCCGGTGTCGTACATGAAGAACCAGAACTGGTACCGATGGCGAATCCACGGATCCGCGAGGAGGTCGTTCGCCATGTCCGCCCAGCGTCCGGGGCTCGACGCGGTGCCGTGCACGAAGACGATCGGGATCCGTCCGCGCTCATAGGGCATATTGCTCAGCAGAAAGGGGAGCTGGTCTCCCGTCTGGGCGCGGCCGAGGAACCCCCAGAGCTCGCGCTTCCAGATCGGGGAATCCGCCAGCTGGAGGGCAATGGTGGCGGTCTCCTCGATCTCCAGCGGAACCGTCCGGCCCTCCACCGCGACGGTCTCGGCGTCGTTCGCGGTGTAGACCTCGAGCGTGCTGCTCAGCCGTCCCGAGGCGATCCCGTCGTGGACGTCGTAGAAGCGGAGCAGCGCCGTCGCCGCCACCCGGGCCCGGGGCGAGAGCAGGCTCCGGGCGAGATTCACGTCCTCGCGCGGGACCGCGCGGGCAGCGAGCGGCGCCCCCATGCCCGGAAGGCGATAGCGGTTGCGCATGCCGCGCACGGCGAGCTCGGCGACGGGCACGAAGTCGACCAGCCGGCGGTCGCCCCAGTAGAGGCAGCCGGGGTTCATCCACACCTCGACCTGTCCGAAGGGCAAGGGATAGGTCCCTGGGGCCAGCTCCACCGTGCGGCCGTCGCGCGATCGGAAGGCGAGCGTGATCGCGCGATTGTAGAGGTCGGCCGCCAGCCGCATTCGTGGATCGAGCTCAGCGGGCTGCTCCTGT
>VBLA01000341.1 GCA_005879245.1 Deltaproteobacteria bacterium | reverse complement strand
TGCATTCGGCCCGTGTCGGTCCCTTGCCTTGGCCTGGCGATGGGGGATCATTTAGCGCCGGCGAGTGATGCCGGCTCTGGCGATGCAGGTGTTCATGCACGCGTGCGTTGGGTTGGCGATCCTCGGTGCCGGCGTGGTCGCGCAGATCGGCGCGCCACGCGATGGAGGCCGCTTCACGAATGCCGTACGGCGACCCTGGCCCGGACCCCAGGTGACGTTCCCGTTCTTCCTGCGGAAAGCCTGGACATCGATGGTCGGGCGCGCCGGCGCGGCGCGCCTGGTCCTCTACGACCCCGACGCGCTACTCCAAAACCCGAGCATTACCTGGATCGGTCACTCGACGATGCTCGTCCGGATGGACGGGGTCACCTTCTTGACCGACCCGATCTTCTCCCAACGCGCGAGCCCCGTGCCCTTCGCGGGCCCGAAGCGACTCGTGCCGCCCGGCGTGCCGCTCGACGCGCTACCGCGGATCGACTTCGCGACGCTCTCCCACGATCACTACGACCACACCGATCTACCGTCCATCGAGGCGCTCGCCCGTCGGGGCGTGCGCTTCGTCGCCGCCCTCGGCATGGGGGACCTCGTGCGCGGGGTGGGCGGCGACGTGGTGGAGCTCGACTGGTGGCAGACCGCCTCGATTGGCTCGGTCCGGGTTCACTGTGTACCCGCGCAGCACTTCTCGGGCCGCGCGCTCGCGGACCACGACCAGCGGCTCTGGGCGGGCTGGGTCGTGGAAGGGGCGACGCGGCGCTTCTACCACGCTGGCGATACGGGCTACTTCGCTGGCTTTCGCGAGATCGGCGAGCGTCTCGGGCCGATCGACCTGGCGGCATTACCGATCGGGGCCTACGACCCGCCGGCGATGATGCAATTCGTGCATCTCGATCCCGAGGAGGCAGTGCGCGCGGCGCTCGATCTCGGCGCCCGCCGCGTTCTCGCCATGCACTGGGGCACTTTCGACCTGACCGACGAGCCGCTCGACGAGCCACCCCGCCGTTTTCGCGTGGCCGCGACCGCCGAAGGGTTCGACGCCGACCACGCGTGGACGCTGGACGTCGGCGAGACGCGAGGCTGGTGAGCCGCCGCGGCAGCTTCAGAGACTGCGCCGGTCGGCACGCATCACGTCACTGCAGCTCGCCGAGCACCCACTTCGCCGTGTCGGCAGGCAGCTCGGGCAGGTACTGCAGGAACTCCTGCACGTTGTCGCCCGCGACGCGCGACCCGAAGTTGTCGCGCAGGAACTCGTGGAAGTGGGCCGCGACGCGCTCGGAGAGGAGCCCGCAGCGCCGGAGCGTCGGGATGACGAAGCCCTGCACCGGGCCGAGCCGCCGCCCGCGCGGCAGATCGCGCGTGATCTCGTCGCGCTCGTTGTGGAGGGAGTTGAACATCGCGACCGGATCGACCCCGACCTCCTGCCAGATGCCGAGGAGCGTGGTGAAGAACCCCTGGGCGTTCCGGTCGATGAGCGAGCGTGCGCACTCGAGCGCGAAGTCTTCCAGCTCCGCGCGCTCCCGCTCGCCGAGGCACGGCACGCAGCGCTCGATGTACTGCACCCCGTAGGCGTGGTGGCGCGACTCGTCGCGGGCGACGTAGGTCAGGATATCCTTCAGCAGCGGCTCCGCGGTCAGGTTCCGCATCTCGCGGAAGGCGTACAGGGCAAGCCCCTCGACCACGATCTGCATGCCGACGAGCTTCTTCATCCAGTCGCCTGTCTCGAGGGTCTGATCGAGGATGCCCTTGAGCGACGGCGCGATCGGCCGGATCTCGTCGAGCTTCTCGATGTAGCGGGCGAAGACCTCCACGTGGCGCGCCTCGTCCATGGTCTGCGTCGCGGCGTAGAACTTGGCGTCGGTGTGCGGCACGGCATTCACGAGCTGGGCGGCCACCATGAGCGCCCCCTGCTCGCCGTGGAGGAACTGCGAGAGCCGGAAGGCCGCGGTGCGACGGGTGAGCTCGACGACCGTGTCCTGCGGGAGAGAGCGCCAGTACGAGGTCTTCTCCATCGGGATCCCCGCGCCGAGCGGGGTGGTCGAGAACTTGAGGAGGTCGATCGGCCGCTCCCACTCGATGTCGCGCCCGCCGATCCACTGCGCCTCGGCGGCCTTGACGTAGAGGTTGCGGAGCTCCTCCACCTCGGCGTCGTAGTTCCACTGGTAGACGACCTCCATCGCGGTCGCGAGGCCGGCTTCCTGGGTGGGGGTCTGCAACGTGAACTCGTTCATCGGGAGGCTCCTTTGCGACGAGGCTTCGCGGGCTGGTCGGTGACGTCGCGGAAATCGCCCAGGACCTGGATCAGCTGCTGGAGACTGGCCACGGCATCGGCGGTCCGCCGGGCTTCGAGCGCAGCGAGGCAGGCGTCGATGAGCGGCACGAACCTTCCGGGATCGCGCCGCAGCCGTTCGCGGGCCGCCCCCATGGGGGCCTGCCGGAAGAGCGCGCGGAGTCGCCGGGCAAGCATCTGCCAGACGCGGTTCCGGGTCATGTCCGCGAGCAGGACGAAGAGCGCGTGGATGGCGGCGTAGCGGTCTTCCCGGTCGCGCGTCGTGTCGGCCACGACGTCCCGGAACCGGCGGATGGCGACCAGGTCGTTCGGCCGGCAGCGCTCGATCGCCAACCGGCCCATCTCGAGCAGCAAGGGCCGCATCACCTCGGCCATCTCGCCGACGAGCGCCAGGTCGATCCGCCCGCCGTGGAAGATCATCGGCCCGAGGACCTCGAGCGACCCCTCGACGAGCGGCCGGACGGTGGCGCCGTCCCCCTGGCGGACGGTGACGAGCCCCAGGCCCTCGAGCACCTTGATGGCCTCACGCACCGAGGTGCGATTCACCCGGAATTCGGCCGCCAGCTCGCGCTCCGGCGGGAGCTTCGTCCCCGCGCGGAAGCGGCCGTCGAGGATCGCGTCCCGCAGCTGCTCGGCCACGTCCTCGTGGAGGCGGCGGCGGGCGGGTGCGCGGAAGGGCACGACGGACATGCGGAGCACTTATCCGATGGTCCAACCAATCGTCAACTGTCTGCCCGGTGCGAGCCACCACGTTCTTCGTGGCGCCCGGCCCCGGCACCCCGTTCCAGGACGCGATCGACGCGGCGGCTCCGGGGGACGTCGTACGGCTCGCGAGCGGCACCTACCCCGAGCACGTCACCATCACGAAAGCGCTCCAGCTCGGCGGCGTGACCAGCGCGTCGGTCCCACGAGGCCCCGTCCGCGGCCGGAGAAACGGTGACTGTGCCCCGCTCGCTCACCGCGTGCCAGGCTATTCGGCCACCGACGCGAGCCACTCCACGAGCGGCACGGCACGCTTCACGTGCGTCACGAGCCAGTCGACGAGCGTACGCGCGACGAGCAAGTCGGGCGACGGCTCGGGGAACGAGACGATGACGCCCTTCCGCTTGAGGAGATCGGCGCGCGGATGTTCCGGATCGAGCCCCCGCGGCACCCGTTGCAGCACGTCGTGCGACCGGACGGTGAAGCCGGCGCGCACGAGTTTTCGCAGAATCGCCACCAGCGCCTCGCCCCGACGCTCGTCGACGACCGCCTCGCGATAGCGCGCCAGTTGCCCGGGATCCATCATGTACTGGCCGGCCGCGACGAAGACCTCCTGGGCGCCCAGGTGCACGTACAGCGCCGCGGCCGCGGAGGGCCCCGGCGTGGAGCCGTCGATCGCGACGTAGCCGCCGATGTGGGTCTTGTAGGGCGACTTGTCCTTCGAGAAACGGACGTCGCGATTGATGCGAAAGACCTTGGGCGCCCCGAGTGGATGCTGGGGGAAGAGCGGGTCGATGCGTTCCCGGACCTCGGCCAGGAGCATCTTCATCGGCGTCTGCCACCCGTCCTCGTACTCCTTGCGATGCGCCTCGAACCACTCGCGGCGCTGATTGCGGGCGAGGGCACGGAAGAACCGCCGGTCGCGGTCCGCGAAGCCCTCGAAGCGAGCGGGCGTCGTACGCGCGGCCTTCTTCACGGGGCTCCGCACGTCAGGGCAGGCCGGCGCCCGGCACGTCCACGGTCGCGATCTCGATCCGTCCGCTCGGCCTGGCCTTCACGATCTCCGGCTGGTGGGTCTCGGCGGTCGCGACGAAGAGCGTCCGGCGATCCGCGGCGCCCAGCATGCACGCGAAGGGCACCGTGGAAACGCGGACGCGGTCGACGACGGTGCCGCCCGCCTGCACCCGGAGCACCTCGCTTCCGACCGGAGACGCGACCCAAATCGCGCCCTCCGCGTCGAGGCAGATACCGTCCGGCACGGCGTTCTCGAGCGGCGCCCAGACCCGACGCTCGCCGAGCGACCCGTCGGCCGCGATCGTGAACGCCGTCAGCCGGGCCGCACCGCTCTCGCCGACGATGAGGGTGCCGCCGTCGGGCGTGATGACGCAACCGTTCGGGAAGGCGAGGTCGGCGGCGACGACGCGCGGCGCCGCGCCGGGCGGCACGAGCACGAGCTCCGCCGCATGGAACGGGGCCGCGGCGTGCAGGTCGAAGCCGAAGTTCCCGACGTAGGCGCGGCCCCGGGCGTCGACGACCATGTCGTTGCAGTGGAAGGAGGCGAGCGCGGCGAGATCGGCGGCGACGGTGAGGCCACCCGGGTCGAGACGGAGGAGGCGCCGGTCGGTCATCGATACGACCAGCAAGCGGCCGTCGGGGAGCCAGCCGAGCCCCGACGGCTGACCTGGCACCTCGACCACGGTCTCCGCTCGTCCGGCGAGGTCGACCGTCATCACGCAATGCGCGTGCATGTCCGAGAACCAGAGCTTCCCCGCATGCCATCGCGGGCCCTCGGGGAAGACGAGACCATCGAGGAGCACCCGGGTCGAGGCCGGCATGCGCTTCACTCAGCACGATGCGCGGCGGCGGGCAATGGCCCCCGCGGTGGGTCCTCCGAGTGCGTGGCAAAACCGAGGGACGGCAAGTGCGTCCAAAACGCGTTGGCGGTGCCGTTCGGTCGTGCGCAGATGATCTGCCGCCGATCTTCTGCGAAGCCGGCATCTCGTCCTT
>VBLA01000340.1 GCA_005879245.1 Deltaproteobacteria bacterium | reverse complement strand
ATCTCCGCCTCGTCTCGCACGCCGCCGAGTGACACCCGAACGAACTTCCGGCCCGTAGCCCGCGCGATCGACTTGCCGAGCGAAGTCTTCCCGACCCCGGGCGGCCCCACCAAGCAGAGGATCGGCCCCTTCATGTGCCCGACGAGCGTCTGGACCGCGAGGTACTCGAGGATTCGCTGCTTCACCTTCTCGAGACCGTAGTGATCGCTCTCCAGAACCTTCTCCGCTTCCTTAATGTCGAGCTTGTCTTCCGTGTACTCGTGCCAGGGCAGCGAGATCAGCCAGTCGATGTAGTTGCGGACGACCGTCGCCTCGGCCGACATCGGCGACATCATCTTGAGCTTCTTCAGTTCCTTCTCGGCCTTCTCGCGGGCCTCCGCCGACATCTTCTTCTGCTTGATCTTCTCCTCGAGCTCCTGGATCTCGTTCTTGAACTCGTCCTTCTCGCCGAGCTCCTTCTGGATCGCCCGCATCTGCTCGTTGAGGTAGTACTCCTTCTGGGTCTTCTCCATCTGCTTCTTGACCCGAGTACGGATGCGCTTCTCGACCTCGAGGATCTCGATCTCCGACCGCATGTAGCCGAGCACCTTCTCGAGGCGTTCGGCCGGGTTCGTCATCTCGAGGAGCGTCTGCTTGTCCTCGAGCTTGATGCCGAGATGGGCCATGATCGTATCGGCGAGCCGCGCCGGCTCGTCGATCGAGGCCACGGACATGATCATCTCGGGCGGGATCTTCTTGTTCAGCTTGACATAGTTCTCGAAGGTGGAGTTGATGCTCCGGATGAGCGCTTCCACCTCCGTCGACTTGCCGCACACCTCTTCGATCGCCTCCGCCTCCACCAGGAAGTACTCGGCATTCGCCAGGTAGCGCGTGACGCGGGCCCGCTTCTTCCCTTCCACCAGGACCTTCACGGTCCCGTCCGGGAGGCGGAGGAGTTGGACGACGGTCCCGAATGTCCCCACCCGGTAGATGTCGTCCTCCGCCGGGTCGTTCGTCTTGGCGTCCTTCTGGGCCGCGAGGAGAATGAACTTCTGCTTGTTCATCGCCTCTTCGAGCGCCCGGATCGACTTCTGGCGGCCGACGAAGAGGGGCACCACCATGTGCGGGAAGACGATGATGTCGCGGAGCGGCAGGAGTGGAACACGCAGCCCCGCGCTTTCTGGAAAAGGATGATGGGTTGTTCCTTGTTGGTGACAACCTCCTCCGAGATGAGCACTTCCTTGATGTTGGGCTGGGAGGGGATGTCGTACATCACGTCGAGCATGATGTTCTCCATGATGGCTCGTAGCCCCCGGGCGCCGGATTTGCGCTTGAGCGCCTCCCGAGCAATCGCCGAGAGTGCCCCGTCCGTGAAGCGGAGATGCACTCCCTCCATCTCGAAGAGCTTCTGATACTGACGGGTGAGCGCGTTCTTCGGCTCTTTCAGGATGCGCACCAAGGCCGCCTCGTCGAGCTCTTCGAGCGTCGCAATCACCGGCAGTCGACCCACGAACTCGGGGATCAGGCCGAACTTGAGCAGGTCCTCGGTCTGCACCTCGTGCAGCAGATCGCTCATGCTTCGTTCGTCCTTGCGCCTTATATCGGCCCCGAACCCCATTCCCTTAACCCCGATCCGGCGCCGGATGATGTCGTCGAGCCCCACGAATGCTCCGCCGCAAACGAAGAGAATGTTGGTCGTATCGACCTGGAGGAACTCCTGCTGGGGGTGCTTCCGCCCGCCCTTGGGGGGAACGCTCGCGGTCGTCCCCTCGATGATCTTGAGGAGGGCCTGCTGCACCCCCTCCCCCGAAACGTCCCGCGTTATCGAGGGGTTGTCGCCCTTTCGCGCGATCTTGTCGATCTCGTCGATGTAGACGATACCCCGCTGGCACTTCTCGACGTCATAGTCGGCGTTCTGGAGGAGCGAGAGGATGATGTTTTCGACGTCCTCACCGACATATCCCGCCTCGGTGAGGCTGGTGGCATCGGCGATCGCGAAGGGGACCTGGAGAAAGCGTGCGAGCGTCTGGGCGAGCAGCGTCTTCCCGCAGCCGGTGGGACCGACCAGCAGGATGTTCGACTTCTGCAGCTCGACGTCCCCGGTGACCAGCTGGGAGTCGATGCGCTTGTAGTGGTTGTGGACCGCGACCGCGAGGATCTTCTTCGCCCGCTCCTGGCCGATCACGTACTGGTCGAGAACCTTCTTGATCTCCGAGGGCTTCGGGACCGCCGAGGTCGACGAGAGGCTCTCCTCCTGGTCACATTCCTCGGCGATGATGTCATTGCAGAGGTCGATGCACTCGTCGCAGATATAGACGGTGGGCCCGGCGATCAGCTTGCGGACCTCGTCCTGGCTCTTCCCACAGAACGAGCAGACGAGGTTGCCGCTCCGGTCGTCACCGTGCTTGGCCATGGGCCCCCCTACAGCTTCGGCTTACCCGGCCGAGTCACGATGACCTCGTCGACGAGACCATACTCGACCGCCTGCTTCCCGGTGAGGAAGAGGTCGCGATCGGTATCCTTCTCGATCTTCTTGAGACTTTGGCCGGTGTGCTTGACGAGGATGTTGTTCATCTGTTCGCGTAACCGGATGATCTCGCGCGCCTGGATGTCGATGTCGGTGGCCTGACCCTGCACCCCACCGAGCGGCTGGTGGATCATGATCCGAGCGTGCGGCAAGGCGAAGCGCTTGCCCTTGGTGCCGGCCGCGAGGAGCCACGCCGCCATGCTGGCCGCCTGCCCGACGCAGAGCGTCGACACCTCCGGCTTAATGTATTGCATCGTGTCATAGATCGCGAGCCCTGCGGTCACCGACCCTCCCGGAGAGTTGATGTACATGTAGATGTCCTTCTCCGGGTCCTCGGATTCGAGGAAGAGGAGCTGCGCCACGACGAGATTGGAGAGATCGTCGCCGATCGGGCTCCCGAGGATGATGATCCGGTCACGCAGGAGCCGGGAATAGATGTCGTATGCCCGTTCCCCGCGACCGGTCTGTTCGATGACGATGGGGATGAGATTGGCGTGCATGCCTGCGGCGGGCTCTTCGAGACCAGCGTGGATTGTACCGGGTTTACTTTTCACGGGCAACGCTTTCTGCCGCAGGCGCTGGCATGACCTTTGCGTTGGCAACCACCCTGGACAGAGCACGATCACGCACCAGCTTCGCCCGTAGCGCGGCGCGTAGCTCGGGGCGGTCGGCGGGAGCCCGGCGGCGATCGCCGAGCTGTCGCTCGCGGGCTGTCATCGCGGCGAGCTCCGTGGTCACGTCTGCTTCGGACACGACGATGCCGTCACGCGCAGCGAGCGCATCGAGGAGCAGCTCGGCCCGTACCTGCCCTTCTGCCCGTGGGCGCAGCTTCTGGCGGAGCTGGTCAAGTACCTGCTCTTGCTCGCCCTCCGGCGGCAGGCGCACGTCGAGACTCGCGAGTAGCGCGTCCGTGCGGCGATCCACGAGCGACGACGGCACCTCGAACCGATGGCGCGCGATCAGCTGCTCCATCACTGCCTCGCCCACCGCCTCGTCCGCGCGGGTGACCGCATCGCGTTCGAGGTCGGCACGGACCTTGGCCCGCAGGTCGGCAAGCGACGAACCGCGTCCATGATCGCGCGCGAAGTCGTCGTCGAGGGGCGGGAGCTCCTTGACGCGCAACTCTTTGATCTCGACTTCGAACTCGGCCATCTTGCCGGCGAGGCGTGGGTTGGCATGCTCGGCAGGATAGGGAACCCGCAGCGAGAGGTGGGCCCCGCAGCGCTGACCGACAAGCTGGTTCTCCAGCGCGAGCGGAAAGGTGCCGCCGCCCGCTTCGAGCAACACGGCCTCGCGGTGCACGGGCTCTCCACCGTCGAGGCGGCTCGTCAACTCGACCGTCACCACGTCACCGGCGTCGACGAGGCTGCGGTCCTCCACCGGGTGCAGGTGCGCAACCGACTCGCGCAGCGCCCCGATCACGCGGTCGACCTCCTCCTCACCCACGCTGGCCGAAGGGCGGACGACTTCGATGCCACCGAGATCACCGAGCGCGATGGCCGGACGTACGTCCACGGTCGCCGAGTAACGGAGCGCTTCTCCGGGCGTGAGGGTCTCGGCGTCGATGTCGGGAGCTCCGACGACCGCGAGCTGGTGAGTCTCCACGGCGTGGTGGAACGATTCCCCCACCAGGCGCTCCAGCACTTCGCGGCGTACCTGAACGCCGAACATGCGCTCGAGCACGTGGCGCGGCGCCTTTCCTGGACGGAATCCCGGGAGGCGCGCCTGTTGCCCGAGCCGCCGGAAGGCCCGCTCGAGCTCCGCCTCCACCGCGCCCGCCGGGATCTCGATCTGGAGCCGCTTGCGGACCGGAGTGAGGTCCTCGAGCATGACCCGCGAGTCGTCCATCGGGTCATGGAGCGGGCGAACGCGTCCCCACGTGCGAGAGGGGGGACTCGAACCCCCACGGTTGCCCGCGAGATCCTAAGTCTCGTGCGTCTGCCAGTTCCGCCACTCTCGCGTCCCGTCAATAGAGCAGGTGCCACACCAATAACAACGGGTCGAGAGCGAGACAAGCGCATCCGCCCGTACGCACCTACGCGCGTGGAACGTCCATCTGGTAATGCCCCCGTCGCTCTACGGGAGGCAGAAACGCTCGAGCGTGTGGAGCAGCGCGTCGACCTCGATGGGCTTCCGCAGGTACGCCGTGGCGCCCATGCGGGCCGCCTTCTCCGCTACGCTGGCATCGGCCGAGATGATGATCACGGGAATCGACGCCAGCGTCGGATCGTGCATCAGCTCGGAGCGGAACTGGAAGCCATCCATGACCGGCATCATGAGATCGAGGAGGATCGCTGCCGGCCGCGGTGTGCTGCGAAGGTGGTCGATCGCCTCCTGCCCATTGGCAGCGCCCGCCACCATGTAGCCCTCGAACTCGAGCAGCTGGCTCAGGGCGTCGCGCACGTCGAAGTCGTCTTCGACGATGAGAACGCTCCTCCCCTCCGGCCCTCGATCCGACACTGCCACCATCACCATGGTCCCCGCCCGGCCCGTGACGGGCTCCCCCCAACAGAGGCCTTCTACCGCTCAGAGGAAGAAGTGTCGAGTCTCCCGCCAGGGCGGCAGCGCACCTCTAGTGGGGGCGTGATCGCTTCGGCTTCTCGGGCGGCGCGGCGGATCCTCCACCACTGAAGTAATCCCACGGGAACTCGGGACGGAGGATGGGTCGATAGCCAGAGGGAGCGGGCAGGGGAGCCGTCACGAATTCGTACACGCCGACCAGCGTGCGCACGACGATCATGCCGAGGCCCTTCACGAAGCCGAGCGGGATTCCGATACCCGGTCCCTGGGCGCGAGTTTCGGCGACCATGTTGCCGGGCACTTCGAGAACGGAGGTCGTCATGCCGGCAAGGCCCCGACCCACCTTTCGCATCGCGGTCTGTGCGCGCGCGGGAGGCGTGAGCACGAGCATCACGAGCAGCACGACGAACGCAGCAAGCTGGCGCGCCATCAGGAAATCCTCCTTTGGAAGAGAGATAACCAGGTTTCCGTCCGTCGGTCAATTACTGAGCTCCGCCCTTCACGTCCCGTACTCCGCCGGATCGATGGCGACCGCGAGCCCCTGAAGACTCTCTCCCCATGCCCGCCGCGCGCGATTGGCGTGCGCGACCTCGCGGGAGAGCCGGAGCGCACCGCGGTCGTCGAGCAGCGAGTCGACTCCGAGGTGCTCGACCAGGAGCTCGCGTCGCAACGCCCGCACGGCCCGCGCATGCCGGAGGACGTGTTGAGTTCCGTGTCTCCGTGGAAGGAGCGGGTCGCGATGTTGGGAGCCAGGTCTTCTGATGCTGGCGGTGGCGCGGCAGATGATCCCAGCGGGGGAGGAACCGAGCACCGCGCTCGCGGAGCCAGACTCACTCCTCTTCGTTGCCCGGCAACGATGCGCGCCGGGGAGGATGGTCTCCAGATCGGGTTCGCCCCAAAGACCACCCCCAGATCGAGGTCGCGTGCCGCCGCACGCTCGAGCAGGCCGAAGACCGTCCCCCGTCCGTTGGGTACCAGGACGTTGCGCTCGAGGAACGCCACGCTGACCCGCCGCGCGCGCGAGCCGCCTCGACCGCCGCACCGATGCAGTGGAACGCCGGCTCCCCGTCGACGAGCGGGCGCACGAAGTTCCTGCCCCGGACAGCGTAGGCTCCGCTGCGTTGCGCAGGGAATGTGCCCGGTCGCCTCCGAAGGCGTCATGACTCGCGGTCGATTTTTTCGAGTGGGCCGCCGCGGATTTGAACCGCGGACCCGCTGATTAAGAGTCAGCTGCTCTACCAGCTGAGCTAGCGGCCCATCGTGG
>VBLA01000339.1 GCA_005879245.1 Deltaproteobacteria bacterium | reverse complement strand
GAACGACCTCGAGTGGGACGTGAAGATGTACCTGGCGCTCAACGGCGCCGTGCACAACGCCGCGGTGGCGTGCTGGGGCGTCAAGCGGAAGTACGACTCGGTGCGGCCGATCTCCCAGATCCGCTCGCAACCAGCCCTCGAGCGCCGTCAGGGGACACACCCAATCCGAGAACTCGACCACGACGCCCCACACCGCGGCAGGCACATGGGCCCAGGCGATGCGCCGCCACTTGAGCGCGAGGAGGCCACCCAGTTCAAGTTCGCCACCACCACCAGCTTTCCGCATCTACCTTTCGAGGACGGCTATTTCGACTTCGTCTACGCGGGCTCGGTGTTCACGCACATCACCGACCTCGCGGCGCATAGCTCCGATAAACGCCCAAGTTGACAGATCCCCCTGTTATCGGACGTGCCCCGCGACCCTATCGCCCTCCGTGATCACGGTCCCCGAGCTCCCCGGAGCCTCAGAAACGATGCGGATAAGAAACGATGCGGATAAAGCGGCTGCCAAGAAAATTGCCGCGGAAGGGTGGCCGGGAGGTCTCCGAACAGGCCCCGACTGAGGCCTGCGCGGTGGCTTCCGGGCACACCCGGGCGAGGGGCCAGTGCCGGACGGCCTCTCACGCCGGGTTGTCGGGGAAGAGATCGAGCGCCCGGGGAGGCGGGCGAGGTGGCAGCGGCGCCGGGGGCTCGGTCGGGAGGCCGAGGTGCCCGAGAATCGTGCGGATGACGTCGCGAGCCTCGATCGTGGCGATCACGGACATGCGGCCGCCACAACGCGGACAGGCGAGGACATCGAGATCGAAAACGCGGCGCATCAAATCGGCCCACGCCCAGCGGCGGGGTTTCTCGGTGCCGCCCGTCCGGCTCTCGTCGGGAGACACCTCCGGGGTCGAGACGACCGAAGGCTCGGGCGCTGGACGGGGTGGGTCAGCGCCGGGCTGCTGAGCGGGAGCCGAGGGGCCCACGCCCGCTGGCTCTGCGGGGTCGTAGGCCACAGCTCGGGCGCGCGCCTGGGCATGGGGCGCCAGGATCCCGTAGTACAAAACGAGGTTGATCCGGGGGCGCGGGGTCAGGGCGGCGAGCTTCTCCAGGAACTCGACCGGCTCGAAGAGGAGGTGGGTCGTCCCGTCGGCCCATTCGGTCTTGAGGGCGACGAGGACGCGCCCCTCGGGCGTGAGCTCGATCCGATCCTGGGCCACCGGCGGCCTCAGGACGTAGCGGAAGAGCCGCTCGAGCCCCGCGCGGTCGTCGGCCCCCACGGTGATGTTCGCGTGGAGATCGAAGCCCTCGAGGTGCGCCTGGCAGGGGCCGCGGGAGGTGACCCACGGGGCGTCGGGCTCGCGGCCGAGCTGAAGGATGCGGGCGCCGGCCCGCGGACCGAGGGCGACCCGCCCTTGCACGGAAGCGCTGGTGATGCCGGCCAGCGCCGGCGACTCCTCGGCCAGCGGATCGAACTCGACGGCGTCCTCGACCGCGAGGCCGCGGCGCGCGAGGAGGCGCTGCACGCGGCGGCGGATGGTGGCGAGGAGCCGGGCCACGTCCTCGTCGCTCGGCGGCTCGGCGGGGTGGAACGCCAAGCGGCCGTCCGCGCCCTCGGCGAAGACCCCGTCGAGCAGCAAGCTATGGAAGTGAACATTTAGCTGGAGCCCGCCCCCAAAGCGCTGGATCACCGTCACGGCGCCGCCGCGCCCGTCGCGCACGCCGCGGCGGCGGGCCCGGCGACGATAGAAGCCCAGGACGGCGCGGACGTGAACGGCGAGCACGGCGCGGCAGAGCCCGTGATTGTAGGCGAGGAGGTAGCGCAGGCGGTAGGGCAGCGTGAGTACCCACTGGCGGACGGGGACGTGCGGAAGCACCGCGTCGACCAGATGCGCGGCCAGCTCCGCCATGCGCCGCCCGCCGCAGCTCGCGCAGAAGCCTCTCCGCTTGCACGAGAATGGCACGAGGCGCTCGTAGGCGCAGTCCCCGCATCGGACGCGGGCGAAGCCGCGGGCGAGCGCCCCGCAGGTCAGGAACTCGCGGAACTCGCGCTCGACGAACTGCGGGAGGCCGCCGCCGTCGCTGCGCGCGGCGACCTCGGCGAGAAAGGACTCGAAATTTTCGCGGACGACCCGGTGGAGAACGGTGCCCTCCGTAGCCCGGGGCTGGTAGCCGACGGCACCCACGCGCGCTGTACCTGCCAGCGACGTGCCGACCCAGGTTCAGCGAGTAGGAGGGCGTTCCGTGGCGGGAGGATCCGACGGACGGCAACATGAGCGTGCAACGTGGCGTTGCGCGCGAGATCAGGCCCCTTCGCGTCGACGTCGGCGGATGGCGTCCATCGCAACACCGGGTCAGCCACAGGTCGCGCTGATCTCCTCCGCCCGCGGCATCCTCCCCCGCTCGAAACCCCGATGGGCGACGCACGCCGTCGGCGGTCGGCGCGGCACGGTTTGACGCGACACCCGCCTCCGTCGTTTCATCAGCCGCCCGGAGGCGACGATGCCTAAGCAGCCACGCAACCATGAGCCAACGATCGGTATCTTCGATCTCCTCGAGCGGACCGATACCGACGAGGCGCAGACGACGCCGCTCCGCGGCCACCCGGACCTGACGCTCCGGGACGAGGCGAACGCGATCACGGCACGGGTCTTCCGCAACGGCTTCCTCGAGGACCTCCACGCGGGTCAATGGTCGCCCGTCCTCTCCGGTCCCGGGGGGTCGCGGATCACGGACGCCGAGATGAAGAAGCTGATGATCGAGACGTCGGCCCGCCTGGCGCACTGGCTCTACCTGCGGGAGCTCCTGCTGGACGAGCGCCCGGACGCCTACTTCCAGCTGCTCTCGACCATGCGCCGGATGTTCACGCATCGCTGGGAACGCCGCGCCCGCACGTGCGATCTCCCGGGTGCGGAGACGCGACAGGCTACCGTCTGCTCCTGCCACGCCTCCCTCTATGAGGGATGGCGCTTCTGTCCTCTCTGCGGCTCCGTGGTAGTGGCGTGAGGGGTGACCGGCGGCTTTTCGGAGCATCGACGGCGGCATCGACGGCGGCCACACGGGATCGCAGGGCGCCGGCTCGGGGAGATGGACCTCCAGTCGGTGGCGATCGACCCGTCGACCCGACTCGTGTCCACGTCGCGGGCTTCGACGGCGTCTTCGTGAGCGCTGGAATCGCTGTTGCCGGAACGACCTAGCGTAATTCTTCCCCCGTTTCCTCGGGTTCAGTTCCCTCTCTCAGGCGCTTCCTTGTCTCCGTCCCCGTAACAGGTTGACAGCGCGGCCCGGCGACGCCTTACTCGCCCCCGATGGTTGGCGAGCAGCGCTACAGCGTCGTCGTCTCGAAGGACTATCTCAAGTTTGCGGCCGCCCACTTCATCGCCTTCCCGGGCTTCCGCGAGCCGCTCCACGGCCACAACTACCAGGTCTCGGTGAGCGTCGAGGCGGACCTCGGGCCGGACGGGTATGTGCTCGACTTCGGTCTCGTGAAGCGGGTGGCGAAGGCGCTCTGCGAGGAGCTCGACGAACGGACGCTGCTCCCGGCCCGGAGCGAGTGCCTGCGCGTGACCGAGTCCCCGGAAGCGGTCGAGGTGACGACCGAGGCGGGCCACGTCTTCCGCTTTCCGGCGCGCGACGTCCGGCTCCTGCCGATCGCGCACAGCTCGGCCGAGGAGCTGGCGGCCTACCTCCTCGGGCGCCTGCGCGACGCGCTCCGGGCGGAGGCGGGTGGCCGGGGGCTCATCGCGCTCGAGGTTGGCGTCGCCGAAGCGCCGGGACAGGTGGCGTACTGCCGCGAGGCGGTGTGACGGGGCCACGCGGGCGCCTGTGCCGCGTGCTCGTGGCGCCGTTCGTCGTGA
>VBLA01000338.1 GCA_005879245.1 Deltaproteobacteria bacterium | reverse complement strand
CGCGGGCAAAGGATCGATGGGGATCTTGAAGCGCGCGAGGCTCCGGTTGTCGGTCGCGAGCTCCCGCTCGCCTTGCAGCACGTGGACGTCCACCGCCGTCTGGTTGTCGACGGCGGTCGTGAAGGTCTCCTTCACGCTCACCGGGATCGTCGTGTTGCGGTCGACGAGCCGGGTGAATACCCCACCCATCGTCTCGATGCCGAGCGAGAGCGGGACGACATCGAGCAGCAGCATGTCCCGCCGGCTCCCACCCAGGATGCCGGCCTGGATGCCTGCGCCGAGCGCCACGACCTCGTCCGGGTTGAGATCGACGAGCGGCGGCCGGTGAAAGATCGCCTGCATCTCCCGTCGCACCAGCGGGACGCGCGTCGCGCCGCCGACTGCCACGACCTCGCGCACGTCGCCGGGCTCGAGCCCGGCGTCCTTGAGGGCGCGCCGGCAGGGAGCCGCCGTGCGCCGCACGATCTCCTCGATCAGAGCCTCGAACTCGGCGCGCGTGACGGTACCGCGGACGGGCCCGTGTCCCGGGAGCGCGAGAACGACCTCGGCGCGCGGGGCGTCGCTCAGGACCCGCTTCGCGCGCTCCGCCGCCGCCCGCGCCCGCGCCCGGACGTCCGGCCGGGACCCGAGGTCCGCGGGGAGCCCCGCCAGCAGGAGCGCCGCGAGCCGCTCGTCCATGTCGTCGCCCCCGAGCCGCGTGTCGCCGTTGGTCGCGAGCACCTCGAACACGCCGCCCCGGAGCTTCAGGATGGAGACGTCGAAGGTGCCGCCGCCGAGATCGTAGACGGCGATCACCCCCTCGGCACCCTGGTCGAGACCGTAGGCAAGCGCGGCGGCCGTCGGCTCGTTCACGAGCCGCAGCACCTCCAGGCCGGCCAGCCGCCCGGCGTCCTTCGTCGCCTGCCGCTGGCTGTCATTGAAGTAGGCGGGCACGGTGATCACCGCCTGGGTCACCGCCTCGCCGAGCGCCGTCTCCGCCCATCGCTTGAGCTCCCGCAGGATGTACGACGACACTTCGGGCGGCGTGACCTCACGTCCGTCTACGGCGAAACGGACCGCTCCTTCTCTGCCCTCGACGAAGCGATAGCGGCGACGGTCCTCCGGCGTCACATGCTCGATGCCGAGCCCCATGAACCGCTTGACCGAGAGGATCGTATCGAGCGGCCGCTCGACGACGAGCTCGCGAGCGCGCTCACCCACCACCACTTCGCCCGACGGCAAGAAGGCGACGGCCGAGGGCAGGAGCCGCGCACCCGTCTCGGGGTCGGGGACGACCAACGGACCGTCATCCCCGAGGAAGGCCACCAGGCTGTTCGTGGTTCCCAGGTCGATGCCGATGATCCGACTCACTGCGCGCCTTTCTCGAGCGTCTCGTCGATGTCACCGAGCAGCGTCCGGAGATACGCGATCTCCGCCAGGCGCTGCCGCAGGTCTTCCAGCACGGGACCGCCGTTCGCATCGTACAGTCCCACGAGCTCGGCCCGCAGCCGGGCAAGTCGTGCCGCCACGTCCTCGCGGCGCTCGCCCACCTCGCGGCGGAGCGAATCGGCGTCCTCGTTGCGGGCGGCTCTCAACGCTTCGAGCTCTTCCTGGATCTCGAAGACCTGCGCAGCCAGCGCGGGCGGCACGCCCTGGTGGCGCTCGCCGAGGGAAACGCCGTGCAGCGCGAGCCAGTAGCGACCGAGCGCGATCGGATCGCGGAGCGTACGATAGGCGCGGTTCACGGCCGCGCTCGCGTCGAGGCTCAACTCGCGCTCCCGCGGGCTCGCGGTCTGGAAGCGGTCCGGGTGAACCACGCGCGAGGTCTCGTGATAGCGCCGCTCGAGGTCCGCCGGGTCGATCATCAGACGACGCGGCAAGCCGAGCACGGCGAAGAGATCAGGCTCCCCGGAGAGCGGCTGGATCGCCTGGCAGCGCGCGCAGACGAGCGTCTCCACCTCCGCCCGGCATCCCCAGCACTGCCGCTCCCCCGTTTCCGTTGTCCGCATCGACGCCTGCCATCGGCCGTCAGACGACGAACGACGCGCCGCACCCGCACGTCCGTTTCACGTTGGGGTTTCGGAGGTTGAAGCCCGAGGCCATCAGCTCTTCTTTGTAATCGAGCTCGGTTCCGCGCAGGTAGAGGAAGCTCTTGCGGTCGACCACCAGCTTCGCGCCGTCGTGCTCGAACACCTTGTCACCTTCACGCGGACGATCGACGTCCATCTTGTAGGTGAGCCCCGAGCACCCGCCCCCCACGACCTTCACGCGCAGGCCGGCGTCTGGTAACCCCTTCTGGGCCACCAGAGTCTGGATCTTGCGGGCCGCCTGGTCAGTGATCCCGATGGCGCTTGCGCTCGCCACTCAGAGCCTCTCAGCGCGCCCGAGCCACCTGCGGCTCGGCCGGCTGCGGCCGGCGCTTCTTCCAGTCCGTGATCGCCGCCTTGATGCCATCCGCGGCGAGCACCGAGCAGTGGATCTTGACGGGCGGCAGGGAGAGCTCCTGCACGATCTCCGAGTTCTTGATCTTCATGACCTCGTCGACCGTCTTGCCCTTCACGAGCTCGGTCACGTAGCTCGAGCTCGCGATGGCGCTCCCGCAGCCGAACGTCTTGAAGCGCGCATCCTGCACGATGCCGTCGTCGCTGATCTTGAGCTGGAGCTTCATCACGTCCCCGCACTCGGGTGCGCCCACGATGCCGGTCCCGACGTCCGGATCGTCCTTGGAGAACGACCCGACGTTGCGCGGGTTCGAGTAGTGATCGATCACCTTGTCGCTGTATGCCATCCTGCCCTCCCGGAAACGGCCGCGCGTCTACTCCCGCTGCCACGCCACGGATTTGAGATCGATTCCTTCCTTCGCCATCTCATACAGCGGCGAGAGGTCTCGAAGCCGCTGGACCTCGTGCACCACCCGCGCCGCGACGTAGTCGACCTCTTCCTGCGTGTTGAAGCGTCCGAGGCCGAAGCGGATCGACGTGTGCGCCAGCTCGTC
>VBLA01000337.1 GCA_005879245.1 Deltaproteobacteria bacterium | reverse complement strand
GGCGCGGCTCCGGAGCCCGATGATCTGCGCTGCGAGGATGGCCGCGTTCTCCGCGCCGCCCCGGCCGATCGCCACCGTCGCGACCGGGACGCCCGGCGGCATCTGCACGGTGGCGAGGAGCGCGTCGAGTCCCTGGAGGGAGCCCGACGGGACGGGCACGCCGATCACCGGGATCGTCGTGTGCGCCGCCACCACGCCGGCCAGGTGAGCGGCCACGCCCGCGCCGGCGATGATCACACTCAGCCCGCGGCGCCGGGCGCTCTGCGCGTACTGCATCACCGTCTTCAGCGAGCGGTGCGCCGACATCACCTGCACCTCGTAGGTGATCTCGAAGCTCTCGAGGCGCTCGGCGGTGGCTTCCATCGTCTCCCAGTCGCTGTCGCTCCCCATCACGATCCCGACCTGCACGCGCCCGTCACCCGTCGTCATGGATTTCTCCCCCTCTCACGCCGCGCCCCGCGCCAGCGCGCAATGGCCGATGTCGCGTCGGTAGTGCATCCCCGGCCAGTGGATGCGGGCCGCGGCGCCGTAGGCGGCCTCCACGGCCTCCCGGGTCGTGTCGCCGAGGGCCGTGACCCCCAGCACGCGCCCGCCGTCGGTCACGAGCGCGCCATCGCTCAGACGGGTGCCGGCGTGGAACACGACCGCCTCCGTGACCTCGTCGACGCCGGCGATCGGCCGGCCGCGCTCCACCGCACCCGGGTAGCCCTCCGCCGCGAGCACGACGCACACCGCCGCTCGCGGGTCCCAGTCGACGCTCGCGCCCGCGAGCCGGCCGGCCGTCGCCCGCTCGAGGAGATCGACGAGGTCCGAGCGGAGGCGGACGAGCAGCACCTGGGCCTCCGGATCGCCGAAGCGCACGTTGAACTCGAGCAGCTTCGCCCGATCGCCCTGCACCATGAGACCGGCGTAGAGCACGCCCACGTAGGGCGTCCCCTGGCGCGCGAGACCGTGCACCACGGGCTCGATGATCTCCCGCATGACGCGCTCGTGGAGCGCCGGGCCGACGACGGGCGCCGGCGAGTAGGCACCCATCCCGCCCGTGTTGGGCCCGCGATCCCCGTCGTGGACGCGCTTGTGGTCCTGCGACGTCGCGAGCGGCAGCACGGTCGTGCCGTCGCTGAGCGCCATGAAGGAGACCTCCTCGCCCTCGAGGAACTCCTCGACCACGACCTGCGTCCCGGCGTCGCCGAGGACGCGGCCGCGCATGAGCTCGTCGACCGCCCGGGTGGCCTCCGCGACGGTCGGGCAGATGAAGACGCCCTTCCCGCTCGCGAGCCCGTCCGCCTTGACGACCACGGGCGCACCGACCTCGCGGATGTACGCGGTCGCGTCGGCGGGGTCGCGGAACACGCCGAAGGCCGCGCCCGGCACGTGGTGCTGATGGCAGAGCTCCTTGGTGAACGCCTTCGAGCCCTCGAGGCGCGCGGCCGCCGCCGTCGGGCCGAAGGCGCGGAGCCCCGCGGCCGCGAAGCGATCGACGAGGCCGAGCGTGAGGGGCAGCTCCGGGCCGACGACGGTCAGATCGATGGCGGCCTCGCGCGCAAAGCGCTCGAGGCCCGGGAGGTCGTCGGCCGCGATCGGCACGCACTCCGCGTCGGCCGCGATGCCCGCGTTCCCGGGCGCGCAGTAGAGCGCCTGCACCCGTGGGCTCCGGCGGAGCTTCCAGACGAGTGCGTGCTCGCGACCGCCGCTCCCGATGACGAGGACCCGCATCCGCCGTCTCAGTGCCGGAAGTGGCGCACGCCGGTGAAGACCATCGCCGCGCCGTGCGCATCGGCCGCCGCGATGACCTCCGCGTCGCGCGTGCTGCCGCCCGGCTGGATGATCGCCGTGGCCCCCGCGGCAATCGCCTCCTCGAGGCCGTCGGCGAAGGGGAAGAAGGCGTCGCTCCCGAGGACCGAGCCGCGGAGCGAGATGCCGAGCCGCTCGGC
This sequence comes from Deltaproteobacteria bacterium, assembly GCA_005879245.1. GTDB lineage: Bacteria > Desulfobacterota > Binatia > DP-6 > DP-6 > DP-23. Next base: position 1,669 of record VBLA01000337.1, on the reverse strand, counting down.
CCGCGCGCGGGCGTTCCGGACCGGCTCGACGCGCGAGGTCTGCCCGCCGCCGAGGGCGAGCGTGCGATCGGCGGTCGTGAAGGCGATCGCGTTCGACTTCACGTGCTTCACGACCCGCCACGCGAAGGCGAGCGCGCGGAGCTCCTCGGGAGTGGGCGCGCGCCGGGTGACGACCGTCGCGTCGCGCGGGTCTTCGATCGCACGGTCGGCCTCCTGGACGAGGAGGCCCCCGGCGACCCCCCGCACCGCGGGCGCCCATGGGTCGCCAGCCTCCGGGTGCCAGCGCACCAGCCGGCGGGCCTTCTTCTTCTGCAGCAGCTCGAGCGCGTCGGCCTCGAAGACGGGCGCGATCAACACCTCGGTGAAGAGCTCGTCGACGGCGCGCGCGAGGGGAAGCGTCCAGGGCCGGGTCGAGACGACGACCCCGCCGAAGGGCGACTCCGGGTCGGTCGCGAGGGCGCGTTGCCAGGCCTCGAGCGGATCGCGGCCGAGGCCGACACCGCAGGGCGTGTTGTGCTTCAGGATGGCGATCGCCGCCTCGGTCAGCTCCCGGAACTCCTCGGCGAGCGCGAGGGCAGCGTCGATGTCGACCACATTATTGTAGGAGAGCTCCTTCCCGTGGAGCGGCTCGGCCACACGGAGGAACTCGCCGTACAGCGCGGCGGCCTGGTGCGGGTTCTCGCCGTAGCGCATGTCGAGCGCCTTCGTGCCGCCGACGTGGAAGCTCGTACCGAACCCCGGGGACCCCTCCTCGCCGAGGGCGCCGAGGTAGTCGGCGATCGCGCCGTCGTAGCACGCGGTCGCGCAGAAGACCTTCTGGGCGAGGCGGCGGTTGGTCGACGCCGAGACGGTGCCGGTCGTCCGGAGCTCCTCGAGGACCGGCCCGTAGTCGTCCGGATCGACCATCACCGTCACGTCGGCGTGGTTCTTCGCCGCCGAGCGGAGCATCGCGGGCCCCCCGATGTCGATCTGCTCGATCGCCTCGGTGAGCGTCGTCCAGGGCCGTGCGACGGTCTCCCGGAAGGGATAGAGGTTGACCGCAACGAGGTCGATCGGCTCGATGTCGTGCGCGCGCATGGCCGCTGCGTGCTCAGCCAGGTCGCGGCGCCCGAGGAGCCCACCGTGGATCTTCGGGTGGAGGGTCTTCACCCGTCCGTCGAGCATCTCGGGAAAACCCGTGTAGTCGCTGACCTGCCGGACCGTGACACCGGCCTCGGCCAGGAGCTTGGCCGTGCCGCCCGTCGAGAGGATCTCCACGTCGAGCGCCGCGAGGCCGCGCGCGAGCTCGATCACGCCCCGCTTGTCGCTCACGCTGAGCAGCGCTCGCCTGATCCGGCCCATCACCGCTCCTGGCACGCCTCCGGGAACTCCTCCCCGAACTCCTCCACGTAGACCCGCGGGACGCGCCGGGCAACCGACGTCAGGATCTCGTACGCGATCGTGTCGCACCATGCCGCGAGCTCGTCGGCACCGATCGTCCCGCCGAAGAGGACGGCCGGATCGCCCGTACAGACGCCGGGCAGGTCGGTCACGTCGAGCATCGTGTGGTCCATGCAGACGCGACCCGCCACCGGCACGCGCTGACCGCGGACGGCGACACGCGCCCGGTTCGAGGCGAGGCGATGGTAGCCGTCGGCGTACCCCACGGGCAGGGTCGCGATCGTGCTGG
>VBLA01000249.1 GCA_005879245.1 Deltaproteobacteria bacterium | reverse complement strand
TCGGTTGACGCGCGCCCGGAGCGCGCGCTACCGTGCACTCCCGCAACAGGCGGACGGATTCGGGAGGAGGGGTCCGGGGCGATGTCCTTCGTCCACCTGCATCTGCACACGCAGTACTCGCTGCTCGACGGCGCCAACAAGATCAAGGAGCTTATGCCGCGCGTGAAGGCGGCGGGCATGCCGGCCTGCGCCATCACCGACCACGGCAACATGTTCGGCGCGGTGCAGTTCTCCGAGGCCGCGCGCGAGCACGGCGTGCAACCGATCCTCGGCTGCGAGATGTACGTGGCGCCCCAGAGCCGGCTCGAGAAGGCCGGCCGGATCGACGACTACGAGGCGGGCGGCAACTACCACCTGGTCCTCCTCGCCACCAGCCGCGAGGGCTATCGCCATCTCTGCCAGCTCGTCACGGCCGGCTTCCGCGAGGGCTTCCACTACAAGCCGCGCGTCGACAAGGAGCTCTTGCGCGAGCTGGGCGGCGGCCTCATCGCACTCTCGGGCTGTCTGCGCGGCGAGGTGGCCCACAACTTGATGAGCAGCCAGCCCGAGCGCGCGCGCAGCGCGGCCGAGGAGCTGGCCCGCATCTTCGACGGCCGCTTCTACATCGAGGTCCAGGACAACCACCTGCCCGCGCAGGAGCGTGTGAACGGGGAGCTCATCGCGCTCGCGCGCGAGCTCGGCCTTCCGCTGGTCGGCACCAACGACTGCCACTACCTCCGCCCCGAGGACGCCGCGGCGCACGAGGCGCTGCTCTGCATCCAGACCGGGAAGACGCTCTCCGACGAGCGGCGCTGGCGCTTCGAGACCGATCAGCTCTACGTCAAGGACGGGGCGGAGATGGCGGCGGCCTTCGCCCACGTGCCCGAGGCGGTGACGAACACGCTCGAGATCGCGCGACGCTGCGACTTCGAGCTGCGCCAGGAGTGGCAGTTCCCCGTCTACCAGACGCCGCCGGGCGAGACCCTGGAGGACGCCCTCGACAAAAAGGTCCGCCGCGGCCTCGACGAGCGCCTGAACGCCCTCCGCACGCTCGAGTGGGACGCGGGGCGCGAGCGCGCCTATGAGGATCGGGCGGCCGCCGAGCTCACGATCATCAAGTCGATGGGCTTCGCGGGCTACTTCCTGATCGTCGCAGACTTCATCAACTGGGCGAAGGACCAGGGCATCCCCGTCGGTCCCGGCCGCGGCTCGGCGGCCGGCAGCCTGGTCGCCTACGCGCTCCGCATCACGGACCTCGACCCGCTCGAGCACGGGCTCCTCTTCGAGCGGTTCCTCAATCCCGAGCGGCGCTCGATGCCCGACATCGACGTCGACTTCTGCTTCGTCCGCCGCGACGAGGTGATTCGTTACGTGCGCGAGAAGTACGGCGCGGACCGGGTGGCGCAGATCATCACCTTCGGGACGCTCAAGGGGAAGGCGGCGATCAAGGACGTCGGGCGGGTGCTCGACTTCACCTTCGCCGAGACCGACCGCATCGCGAAGCTCTATCCCGAGCCGAAGCAGGGGAAGGACTTCCCCCTCGAGAAGGCGCTCGAGATGGAGCCGCGCCTCCGCGAGCTGCGCGACGGGGGGGAACGCGAGGGCCGCCTCTTCGACCTCGCGCTGCGCCTGGAGGGGCTCCTTCGCCACGCCTCCAAGCACGCGGCCGGCATCGTCATCTCCGACCGGCCGCTCACCGACGACGTTCCGCTCTGGGTCGACAAGGACGGCGCCGTCGTCACGCAGTACACCTTCACCGACATCGAGGCGATCGGGCTCATCAAGTTCGACTTCCTCGGCCTGAAGACCCTCACGCTCCTGGAGGGGATCGCGCGTCGCGTGCGGGAAGGGCGGGGCGCCGAGCTCCACCTCGACCGGCTGCCCCTCGACGATCGCGCGACCTACAAGCTCCTCGCCGCCGCCGACACGATCGGTGTGTTCCAGATGGAGTCGGGCGGCATGCGCCGCCTCCTGACGCAGCTGAAGCCCTCCTGCTTCGCGGACCTGGTCGCCATCCTCGCGCTCTACCGGCCGGGGCCCCTCGACAGCGGGATGGTCGAGCAGTTCATCAAGCGGAAGCACGGCCGCGACCCGATCCGCTACCTGCACCCCGCCCTCGAGACGATCCTCCGCGAGACCTACGGGGTGATCGTCTACCAGGAGCAGGTGATGCAGATCGCCCAGGCACTGGCGGGCTACTCGCTCGGCGACGCCGACAACCTCCGCCGGGCGATGGGCAAGAAGAAGAAGGAGGCGATGGCGGTCGAGCGGAAGGCCTTCCTGAAGGGCGTGGCGACGCGTGGCACCGCCAATCCCAGCGTCGCGGCCGAGATATTCGATCAGATGGAGACCTTCGCGGCCTACGGCTTCAACAAGAGCCACTCGGCCGCCTACGCGCTCATCACCTACCAGACCGCCTATCTGAAGGCGCACTACTCGACGGAGTTCCTGGCCGGTCTCCTCTCGCTCGAGGCGGGCGACATCGACAGCACCTACAAGAACATGGCCGAGTGCCGGGAGCGCGGCGTCCCGGTCCTGCCCCCCGACGTGAACCAGAGCCGCGCCGACTTCACGGCGGCCGCGGGCACGATCCGCTTCGGCCTGGGGGCGGTGAAGGGCCTCGGCGCGAAGGCGATCGAGACGATCGTCGCCGCGCGCGAGGAAGGGCCGTTCACGAGCCTGCACGACTTCTGCCTCCGCGTGCGGAGCCAGCTGGTGAACCGCCGCGTCGCCGAGAGCCTCATCAAGTGCGGGGCCTCCGATTCCCTGGAGCGGAACCGCGCCCAGCTCCTCGCCAGTCTCGACGACGTGATGCGCTGGGCGGCCAGCCGCGCCGAGGAGCGCGCCTCGCAGCAGATCGGTCTCTTCGGCGCCGGAGGTGACGGCGCGCCACCGCCGCTCGCGGCGCAAGCCGCGTGGGGTCCCGACGAGGAGCTCCACGCCGAGCACGAGACGATCGGCTTCTTCATCACCGGCCACCCCCTCGACCGGTACCTGAAGGACCTGAAGCGCGTCACCGGCACCACGACCGCCACGCTCCGCCAGCGCTCCGCTGACACCTCGGCCGCGCCCCGGAACGGCCGGCCCGACGCGCGCCCGCGCGTCTCCCTCGGCGGCGTCATCCACACGCTGCGCCTCAAGAACAGCAAGAAGGGGGACCGCTACGCGACCTTCCTCCTCGAGGACAAGGAAGGCGTCATCGAGGTGATCGCCTGGCCGGACACGTACCGCAAGCACGAGACGATCATCCAAAGCGGGGCGCCGGTGGTGGTCGCGGGCGGGCTCGAGGTCTCCGACGACCGTCGCCAGGTGATCGCCGAGGAGATCACGCCGCTCGCCCGCGCCTGCGCCGACGCGATCCGCCAGGTGCATCTCCGCGTGCCGCTCGAGCGGCTCGGTCGCGATGGGCTGGCGACGCTCCGCGCCCTGCTCGCGGCCCATCCCGGGACCTGCGAGGCGTTCCTCCACCTCGTCGGCCCCGACGAGAGCGAAACCGT
>VBLA01000248.1 GCA_005879245.1 Deltaproteobacteria bacterium | reverse complement strand
GTGGCTTCGAGTTCGGCTTTCGCATTTCGAGCCGTCCCTGGGTGATCGTCAACGGCTTCACGGTGATGAACGCCAACGAGGAAGGGATCGCGGTCAAGAGCGGCTCGGATCACAGCGTGGTCGCCAACTGCATCGTCCTCTCCAACCACGGGCGGGGCGTCTGGATGCGCGACAGCCCGGGCGTCATCGTCTTCAACAACCTCATCTACGCCAACGGCGGTACCGGAATCGACTTCGCGGGTGAGGGGGACGGGTCGTCGGGTGGGGTCGCAGTCGGGAACACCGTCTATGGCAACGCCCTCGACGGTATCCGGGTCGAGGGTCTCGTTGCATCGCGCCGCGTCACCGTGGTGCAGAACGTCATCGCGCAGAACCTCGGCCGCGGCATCAACGTGAAGGAGCTTTCGGTCCCGGGTTTCGTCGGGCAGTGGAACCTCAACATCGACGGGTACGGGTCCGAGGCGAACAAGGCCGCCTTCGACTTCGGCGGCTCACCGCTGCTCGTCGACCCGACGGGGCCCGACCAGACGCTCGGCGGCCCCGGCCATGGCGACGACGACTTCCATCTCCGTCAGATCCTGGCGGGGCAGACCGAGCAGAGCTCGGCGGTGGACGGCAGCCCCTTCACGGCGCGCTGGTTCGGGCTGACCCGCAGCTCGACGGAAACCGGGGGAACGCCCGACTCGGCCCAGGCCGACCTCGGCTTTCACTACGGGAACGAAACGGACCTGGTGTCACCCTTCAAGAAGGCGGTGGGGAAGAAGATCGCTCAGCTTCGCGGTCGGGCGCTCACCTGCCAGAAACTGGGGTCGCGGGGCGCCTCGCGGTGCGTCAACTCGTTGCACCGACTCCGTCGTCTATGCGGCCAACTGGCCGAGAAATTGTGCGGTTGAGGACGGGGTCTGGTACTTTCGTGGACCCTGAGACTAGATCGTTTTTGTGTCTTGCGGACAGCATGAAGTTAGGTCCATATTGCGCCTCTTGATGCGAATGAAGAGCGGACAGAACATCAACCTTCCTAGCCTGATAGCGGTTCTGCATTGCCGCGCGCTGACTCGAAGGGTGCTGGTCCGTCCGTGTTCGTCGAGCTCGACCTGGGCGAACGGCCGGCGCAGCGTGCCGGCGACCACGCCTGCGTAGGGCGCGAGAGTTTCCACATGCGAAGAGCAAACGAAAACGGGCCGAAGCCCGGCCGGCGGAGCCACACCCGGACGGGGGATCGGCGAGTACGAACGCACGGCTGCGAAGCCGTCCACGCCCGCCGTACTTTCGTGTGCCCGACGCGTAGACCCTTTTTGTGCCTTGTCTGCGTAACTCGGGTCAGCGCATATCGGCACGCGCGGTGCGCGGCCGCCTTCGTGGCGAGCATCACGGCGACGACCGAGCGACACGGCTTCACGCAGGCAGCGCGGCTCAGCTAGAAGCCGCCGCCCTCAGAAGTTGAACGCAGCGCCGGAAACGGGCGGAAGCCTGGCCGGCGGAGCCTCGCGCAAAACCACCCCCTCGATACCGTCTGGACGCAGTTCTTCCACGGAAAGAGAAACTATGGACCAAGCCGCTGGCATCTTCCGCACCCCCTGGTTCTATCACCGTCCCGTGCTCGCCCCCGAGGGACAGTACGCGACGGTGACGGAGGTCGCGGAGTGGGCGCGCGCGCCCTACGACGATCTCCGACGGCACCTCATCGTGCGCCGGAACGGCGATGCGGAGCCACCCGCGGTGTTGATGCTCGCCGCGGCCCGTCACGGCGACGGAACGACGACCACGGCGATCATGCTGGGGGCGAGCCTCGCCACCAACGGACGCTGCCTGCTGATGGAGCTGAACTTCCGGCGGCCCGGTCTCGCCAGCGCGCTGGGGTTGACGGAGTACGTCGGCTTGAAGACGGCGCTCGACAACGGCGGTCTCGAGACGCTCGAGCGGGCGATCGTCCCGACGCCGGTCCCCAACCTCTTCGCGCTGCCGAGCCAGATCGACGGCAGCGATCGCACGCTTCCGGATGTGCGGCGTGTGGGTGAGGTGGTGCGACACCTACGCGGGCAGTTCGAGCACATCGTGATCGACGCCGCTGGAGTCCAGTCTGGCCGCGCGCCGCGAACTCGAAGTGAGCGGGGCGCGTCTTCTGGGCGCTGTGGTCACACGCCAGCGTCGGTTCATCCCCGAATTCATCGCACGCCGTCTCGGCGCAGCGTAAGGCCCCCGGGTCGGAGGTAATTGGATGAACGGCATCCTCTACGACATTCTTCACATTCTCTTCAAGCGGAAGGCGGTCATCGGCGTCGCCTTGCTCGTCGTCATCGCCCCCGTGGCGCTGATGGCATTTCTCCGTCCGCTTGTCTTCCGCGCCTATGTGCGCCTGTCGGTAACCCAGGCACGCGCGTACCCGCAGATCTCGTCGAGGGACGAGCCTCGCAACTTGCCGTTGGTCGATCTGACGCTGATCAACGCTGCGGTCAACAACATCAAGAGCGATGACTTCATCCAAAGCTCAGCCGAGTCGATTGTCAAGGCGGGATTCCCGGCGGGCGAATCAGGCCAGTCGGCCAAGGATTGGTGGACGCAGAAATTGACAACCGGCCTCGAGGTGACGCCCATCCCGAGTACGCCGTTGATCGACGTCGCCTACCGCGCCTACCCGGCACAGCTCGCGGCGGACCTCGTGAACACCATCGCCAAGCGCTACCTGCAAGCTGCGAAGGGCCGACGAGAACCTCTCGCATTTCCAGGAGAAAGCCAACATCTTCTCGCTGGACGAGCAAAAGCTACAGCTTGCTCGCGCGCACACGCAAGCCCTCACCGACCTCGATCTGAATTCCAACAAGGTCCGGGACGCCGAGGCCGAAGCGGTCGCGCTCATGGCGCGCTTGAAGGACCTGCCCCCGCAGCTGACGCTCTACACGTTCGGCGAGGATCCCAAGCTGGCCGCGGTCAACACCAAGGTCGTCTCGCTCGAGCTCGACCTCAACGGCTTGCGCCAGCTGTACACGGACGAGGATCAGCGCGTGAAGAACAGCGTCGAGCAGTTGGACCTGGCGCGCGGGCTGCTCGAGGCGGAGAGCGAGGCAGCACGGAAGACGCCCAACAGCGAGCGGCTCGAAACGAACCTCGTCTATCAGCAGATCATGGAAGCCGGGTTGCGAGAGCAGGCCACCGCGGAGGGGCTCCGTGCCGCGCGTGAGGAGCTGCAGCACAACGTCGAGCTTGCGACAGATCGCCTGCAGGAACTCAACCGACTCGGCTACAAGTACGATCGCCTGAAGTCGGTTCGCGATGCGAAAAAGGCCCGCTATGATCTGTCGTTGAGCCAGCTCGAGCAGGCACGCACGGCAGGCGCATTGGACGTGGCGGGCCTGACCAACGTGCAGGCCGTCAACTGGGCGACCGCCCCTGACTTGCCGGTCCCACGCGGACGCGTGCTCATGCTTCTCCTCGGAATCGTCGGTGCCTTCGTGGTCGGCGGCGCCAGTGCCTTCGGCATGGAGACGGTCTATCCGACCATTCACGCGCGGCGCGACGGTGAGATGCGCCTCGACCTGCCGGTCCTCGGCGTCATCCCGCAGCTCGACTGAACGACTCCTCTTCCTAAGCGTACTCCATCCAAGCATGCGATCCCCTCGTCGCTCTGCCGTCCACGCCTTCAAGCACGTCTGGCATCACGCCGGCCTGGCCGGGTTCGCCCGTCGGCTCCGGGGCCGCCGGGGGGCCATCCTCCGCTACCACTCGGTGACCGACGACGAGGCAGCCACGCTCGGCTACCTCGACTCCGGCCTGATGGTCACCGCGGCGGCCTTCGAGAGCCAGCTCCGCTACGTGAAGCGTCACTACACCGTCGTGCCGCTCGACGAGCTGGTCGAGCGGATTCACGCCGGCCGGGCCCTGCCGCGTCGGGCCGCGGCGATCACCTTCGACGACGGCTACCGCGACAACTACACGCGGGCCTACCGCCTGCTCCGCGCCGAGGGACTGCCCGCGACGTTCTACGTCACGACCGGTGCCCTCGACGGCGGGCCGCCGCTCTGGACCGCCAAGCTCCGCTACATGGTGCGGACGACGACCCGGGAGCGGGTCATTCTACCGGGCGGTCTCGGCGGTGAAGTCGCGGTGCAGCAGCCGGCCGAGCGGCAGGCGATCTTCACGACGCTGATCGTCGCCCTGAAGCACGTGCCGAGCAGCCGGCGCTGCGAGCTGGTCGAGGAGCTCGCCGCGGCCTTCGGCGTGAGCGACTTTTCCCTGCTCGACGGCATCATGATGACCTGGGACGAGCTCCGGGAGATGAGCGCCAACGGCATGACGATCGGCGCCCACACGGTCTCCCATCCGAACCTCCCCAAGACCGACGTCGAGGAGGCGACCCGCGAGGTGTGCCAGTCGCGCGACATGATCGCCGACCAGCTCGGTCGGCCGGTGGCGCACTTCTCCTATCCGAACGGTCGCGGCGCGGCCCACATGAACGACACCGTGCGGGAGATCGTCCGGCGCGCCGGCTTCCGCTCCGCCGCCACCTCACTGCCGGGCTGCGTCCAGCTGGGCGCCGATCCGTGGGGCCTCCGGCGCGTCGGGATCTACAACCGTCACCGTGATCTACGCTCGTTCTCCCTCGACGTGGAGCGCGCGCGCCTGCGGACCGCATGAGCGTATCGGCCCTCACTCTCCCCCGTCCGGCACCCGCCCCGCGCACGCCGCGGTGGGCGCTCATCGCTGTCGCCCTGCTCGGCGTCGTGGTACTGGGCGCCGTGTCCGCGGTGGGACTCCCGGCGACCGTCGTGCTCGGCCTGGTCGCGGCGGCGTTCCTGGTCGTCCTCCGCTACCCCTGGGTCGCGATCTCGCTCTTCCTCACCACCTTCCTCATCAACTACCCCGCGGCGGCGCGCGGCGCGGGACCGATCACGATCAACAACGTCCTCGGGCTGGTCCTCTTGGCGCTCCTGGCATGGAACTTCCGGCAACATCGCGACCTCTGGTACGTGACGGATCCGTTCATGCGGGTGCTGCTCGTCATCGGGATAATCTTCATCTTTGGCACGGTGGTGTCGTGGTACACCCTGCCGGATCATTGGGTGGAGGACCCGCTCACCAAGCCCGCATGGGGGGCAATCAAGACCACCCAGACCGACTTCACCGCCCGGTTCATGTTCCAGTTCTTCTCCCGCATCGCCTTCGTCATTTTCGTCGCAGAGTTCGTCCAGACGCCGCGACAGCTCAAGTGGATCTGGGTCACCTGGCTGGGCTGTATCCTCGCGGCGGTCCCGCCGTCGCTCATCGGCTACGCCCAGTCGCACGAGGCCGACTTCCGTGTCCTCACCAAGGTCGTCAACTGGGCGGACAACGCCAACCGCTTCGCCTTCGGTCTGCTGCTCGGCATCGCCTTCCTGTACTACCTCGCCTCGACGGCGCGCTCGTGGTGGCTGCGGGGGGTCTACGCGCTCGGCATGGCCGCCCTCGCGCCGCTCATCCTCCTGTCGGCCTCGCGCAGCGGGTTCCTGGGGATGAGCCTCCTGAGCTTGCTCATCGCGTGGGGCGCCTTTGCCAGCACTGGTGAGCGGAAATCGTTCGGGGAGAAGCTCAAGCGCGCGAGCATGTTCCTCGGTGTGGCGGCGTTCGTCGGGGGGTTCACCTTCTTCTTCATCCTCTCGCAACCCATCCGCGAGCGCTTGCTCAACCTGAACCCCTTCAACCAGACGGCCGGCCCGGCTGCACAGGAGCAGGAGGGGACTAGGTCGAACATACAAAGAGCCGCGACGCTGCGGGACAGCGTTCACATCATCGCGGAGCACCCCTTCGTCGGCGTCGGGCTCGGCAACTTCCGCTGGGTCCACAAGGTCGAGTACGGTCTCTTCAAGCCGCCGCACAACTCCTACGTGTGGGCGATGTCGGAGGGCGGGCCGTGTCTCGTCCTTGCCTACCTGACGTTCTTCGCCATGCTCTGGCGACGCTTCAGCAGGCTCCGCCCGGCATACGCGAACCATCCGGTGATTCCCTGCTTCCCGCAGTTTCTCCGGGTGTACATGATCCTCTTCATGTTCTTCTCGGCCTTCGCGGATGTCTGGCTGGAGGAGCACATCTTCATGCTGACCGCGGCGACGATCCTCCTCGAGCGGTGGCTCAAGACGGGAGCGGCCGCCGCCGTACCGGCAACACCGAGCGCCAGCGGCCCCGCGCCGCTACCGGGCCCGGACGATGACGGCGAACCCGAAGAGGACGAGTCCGGAGTGAGCGCGCTCACCCTGCCGATCGACGCCGAGGCTGCCCGGGCCGCCTTCGACCTCGACGACGCGCGCGACTCGGCCTGGCGACTCCTCGCCCGCATCGAGGAAGTGGGGCATCAGCTCCAGTGCCTGCGCGAGATCGGCAAGCTGGTCGACGCGCACGAGCAGACGCAGGCTCGGACGGATCTCGTGCCGGTCGCCGCGCCCGTCCGGGAGCTGCGTGAGGGGCTCGCTTCCCTGCGCACGATCGGTGCGCTCGTCGACCCGCTCGGTGACCCGCACGATGCCGCGCGGACCCGCTTGCTGGCAGCCTGACCCATGGCCATCCGGATCGAATACTTCATCGACCACCTGAAGGTCGGCGGCGCCCAGCGCCACCTGGTGGAGCTGTTCGCGGGCCTCGACCGCCGACGCTTCGTGCCGCAGGTCTGCGTGGCGAAGGCGGGCGGGGCGCTCGAGCCGGTCCTGCAGGCGATGCGCGTTCCGGTGCGGGCGTTCGGGGTGCAGTCGAGTCTCGCCCGACCCTCGACGCTCGCGAACCTCGTGCGCACGGCGCGCCGCCTCCACGCCGAAAAGGTCCAGATCGTGCACGGCTACCTCTACGAGGGAAACATCCTCGGCATGCTCGCAGGGCGCCTCGCCGGTGTCCCCGTCCGCATCGCGAGCAAGCGCAGCCTCGATCGCTACCCGCGCCGCTCCCAGCGGCAGGCGACGCGGCTCGCCAACCGTCAGGCGCACCGCATCGTGTGCAACGCCGAAGCCGTTCGCCGGGTGGTGATCGAGGAGGAGAGGCCCGCGCCCGGTAAGCTGGTCGTCATCCCGAATGGCATCCGGGTCGACGACGTGCCCCCGGCGGCGCGGCCGGCCGGCGTGCCGGCGCATGCACGGCTGGTCGGCACCATCGGGCGCCTCAGCTGGAAGAAGGCGTACGAGCATTTCCTCGACGCCGCCGCCCGGGTGGGGGCCGCGCACGACGACGTGCACTTCGTCATGATCGGCGACGGTCCGCTCCGCGCGGCGCTCGAGCAGGACGCCGAGCGACGCGGTCTTCGCGAGCGCGTCCACTTCCTCGGCGAGGTAACGGACGTGCGGGGGCTCCTCCGCGGGTTCGACGTCTTCGTGATGTCGTCGGTGATCGAGGGCATGCCGAACGTGCTCCTCGAGGCACTCGCCGTCGAGCGCCCAGTGGTGGTGACGGGAGTCGGCGGCATGCCCGAGATCGTCGGCCATGGGCGGAGCGGGCTGATCGTCCGCCCCGGGGACCCCGCCGCCCTCGCGAGCGGCATCCTCCGCCTGCTAGAGGACCCCGCGAAGGCGGCGGCCCTCGCTGCCGAGGGGCGCCGGACGGTCGAGTGGCGGTACACCGTCGAGACGATGGTCGACCGCTACACGGTGCTCTACGACGGGCTCACGACCGCGTACTGCACGCGCGGCATGGCGCCGGGCGACGCGCGCCGCGAAGCAGCGCGGCTCGCCGCGGGGCAGTGGTAGGCATCGTGGCGACCGCCCTCTTCGTCGCGACGCTCGTCGTCCTCGTCTATCACTACCTGGGCTATCCGCTCACGCTCGCCGTCCTCGCGCGCTTGCGGCGCGAGGCCCCGGTGCGGCCCGGGGCGGGGACACCGTCGGTGACGCTCATCATCTCGGCCTACAACGAGGAGAGCGTCCTCGGAGCCAAGCTCGAGAACGCCCTGTCGCTCGACTACCCGAAGGATCGGCTGGAGATCATCGTCGCGTCGGACGGCTCGACGGATCGGACCGCGGAGATCGCGCGGGGCTTCGTCCCCGCCGGTGTGGTGCTGCACGAGTACCGCACCAACCGCGGGAAGAACGCCGCCCTCAACGACAGCGTGCCGCAGGCGCGCGGGGACATCGTCGTCTTCACGGATGCCAACGGCATGTATCGCCCCGACGCGCTCCGCCGCCTGGTGGCGTACTTCGATGATGCCCGCGTCGGCTCGGTGTGCGGCGAGCTGTTGTACCTCAACTACAGTCGCAACCCGGTCGCCGAAGGCTACGGAACGTACTGGCGCTTCGACCAGGTGCAGAAGCGGCTCGAGAGCCGCTGCCTGACGCTGCTCGGTGCCAACGGCTCCATCTTCGCGATCCGGAAGACGCTCCACCGCCCGCTGCCGAACACGGTCTGCAACGACATGGTCCTCCCCATCCTCATCGCCGCCGCCGGCCACGCCGTCGTGTACGCTCCCGACGCGGTGTCACACGAGGCGGGCTCCGCGGACCTCCGTGAGGAGCTCCGTCGCCGCTCGCGCATCATCGCGCGCGGCATCCTCGGCGTGCGGGCGGTGTGGAGCGAGGTGGTGGGTGCGCGCCGCTGGCTTCTCGCTTGGGAACTCTTCTGGCGCAAGCGCGTGCGATACGCGATGCCGTTTCTCCTCCTGGCGCTCCTGGTGAGCAGCGCCGCGCTCGCGACCCCCTGGAACCTCCTCTGCCTGGCGCAGCTGGCGGTCTACCTGGCGGCGCCGGTCGCTGCCCTGCTGCCCGAGGGACGGCTCCGCCGTCTCGGCACTCCCGCGCTCTACCTCGGGGTCGGGACGCTCGCCGCGCTGCTCGCCTGGGTGCAGCTCGTGGCGGGGCGGGACTTCAGCCGGTGGGAGACCGTCGCCCGCCCCCACGAGCAGGGGATGCCGTCGATGCGAGGTACGACGTGATCCACGCATTCTCGGTCGACGTGGAAGACTGGTACCAGGTCTCCGACTTCGAGGAGATGGTCGAGTTCTCCGCCTGGAGCGGCATCCCGCGCTCCCCCGCATGATCGCGGCCGCCGGCCATGAGATCGCGACGCATGGCTACGCCCACCGGCTCGCCTACGACATCGGGCGCGAGGCGTTCCGCGCCGACGTCGAGCGGTCGAAGAAGCTCCTCGAGGACCTGACCGGCCGCGAGGTCCTCGGCTACCGGGCGCCCTCGTTCTCGATCACGGCCCGCTCGCTCTGGGCGATCGACGTGCTGCTCGATCTCGGGTTCCGGTACGACTCGAGCATTCTCCCGGTGCGCGACCAGCTCTACGGCATTCCCCAGGCGCATCGGTTCCCCTATCTCATCAGCCGCGACGGCCAGTCGCTCACCGAGTTCCCGGTCTCCACGGTGCGCTGCGCCGGCCGGACGCTCCCGCTCGGCGGCGCGTACCTCCGGGTCCTGCCGTACGCGTACACGCGGTGGGGGTTCCGCCGCCTCGAGGCCGCGAGTCAGCCGGCGCTGATCTATCTCCACCCGTGGGAGCTCGACCCGGCGCACCCTCGCCTCCGTGTGCGCGGCAAGCGCGGCGTGTCGACCCACTACCTCCGGCTCCGATCGACCGAGAAGAAGGTCCGACGGCTCCTGGCAGAGTTCCCTTTTGCCCCCATCGAGCGTGTGCTAGGGCTTGAGCCAGCCCGGAACGAAGAATGCTGGTCCGACCGCGCGGTGATGGCGCGAGGAGATCGATAGATGAAAGAGGCGTTGAAGCAGTGGCTGCGGTCGTACGGCGTGACGAAGCAGCACCTCAACTTCCCGCAGTACTACGTCCCCTACCTGGTCGGCCGCGGACGCGCCTTCGTCCCCCAGTCGCTCACGCTCGAGCTCACCTTCCGTTGCAATCTGAGCTGCGTCATGTGCCCGCTCGATCTCCCGCGCATCATGCACGATGGTGAGCGGAAGGATTTCATCAAGGAACGGAAGGGCGTCGAGCTCACCAGCCCCGAGGTCCATCGCATCATCGACGACCTCGCCAAGTTCGGGGTGAAGAACCTGACCCTCACGGGTGGGGAGGTCTTCCTCCGCCACGATGCACTCGAGATCATCGAGCACGTGAAGCGGACACCGATGAAGCTCTGCGTGAACACGAACGGCTGGTATCTGCGGCCGCAGATCGCGGACCGACTCATCGAGCTCGGCGTCGACAGCATGTCGGTCTCGATCGACGGGCCGGATGCGACCCACGACGAGATCCGCCGGGGCAAAGGCAGCTTCAAGCGCCTCGCCGAGGGCATCGCCAACGTGGCGGCGGCCAAGAAGGCCCGGGGCGTCGCGCGTCCGTACATCGGCATCACCTGCACGATCTTCGCCCGCAATCAGCACAACTTCAGCGAGGTCATCGATGCGGTGAAGGACCTCGGGGTCACGTCGGTCGACTACGAGTACATGTTCTACACCACGCAGGATGCGATCGACCGGACGCGGGCCATGATCCCGCTCCCCTACCGGCCGAAGGAAGAAGATCAGATCGTTCCCGACGAGCTGCGTCAGGTGGACCCGGACATCTTCATGTCGCAGGTGAAGGCCGCCGAGGAGAAGGGGCAGCAGTTCGGCCTGCCGGTCTCCTTCGGCCCTCCCTTCAAGACGAGGGAGCAGGTCCGCCTCCGCTTCGAGGATCCCGACTACGCCTTCGTCGACCGCTGCTTCTATCCGTGGAAGTCGGCCCGCATCAATCCGTACGGTGAGGTCTACTCCTGCTCGATCGACGTCGACTTCGGCAACGTGCGCGAGGCGCCGTTCAGCAAGATCTGGAACGGCAAGGCCTACCAGACCTTCCGCCGCACGCTGAAGGCCCGTCAGCTCTTCCCGAAGTGCACGAAGTGTTGCGCCCTGAACAACCAGTTCTGGCGCTACCTGCCCACGCCCTGAACCGCCGACCGCTGTCGCCCCTCTACTTCTCGACCCACGCATGAGCACTCCCACGCCCGAAATTCGTGTCGGCCTGATCGGCTGCGGCCGCATCGCCGGCGTCCATCGCCGCTACCTCCAGACGACGCCGGGCGTCCGCATCGTCGGGGTCTGCGACATGGATCTCGAGCGGGCGCGCGCCTTCGGCGCGGAGGCGGGGGCCGAGGAGGTGTGCCGGGACGCGGCGGATCTGCTCCGCCTCCCGCTCGACGCGGTCCACGTCCTCACGCCACCCTCGAGCCACGCCGAGACGGCGATTGCGGCGCTGGAGCGAGGCGTGCACGTGCTCGTCGAGAAGCCGATGGCGACGACCGCGGCTGCCGCGGAGCGCATGCAGGCGGCGGCCGTCACCGCGGGCCGTATCCTCAGCGTCGACCACAACCGGCTCTTCGATCCGGTCATCCTCCAGGCCCGCCAGCTCGTTGCCGCGGGCGCGATCGGGAATCTCCTCTCGGTCGAGGCGTACCAGGGAGTGAACGTCCAGGAGGGAGGCCCCGCGGCGGCGCCCCTCGCCATGTGGCTGAACCTCGGCCCGCATCCTCTCTACTTGCTGCGCGCGTTCGTGGGCGAGATCGCCGAGTGGCAAGCGGTGGGCGGTCCGATGGGCGAACTCCGAGCGGTGCTCCGAGGGAGCCAGGCGCTCGGGTTCCTCTGCTTCAGCCCGGGCGCGACGCCCTACCTGAACGCGCTCACGCTGCGCGGCACGAAGGCGACGCTCCACATCGACCTGAACACCATGACGCTGCTCCGCCAGCGTCCCCGTCGACTGCCGAGCATGCTGACCAAGGCCGCGCTCAACATCGACCAGGCCGCCCAGCTCGTGGCGAGCACGGTGCGGACGAGCTGGCGGGTCGCGACGCGGCGCATGGGGACGTATCCGGGCATCGGCGCGGTGATCCGGGGCTTCCACGCCGCCGTACAGAACCAGGGGCAGCCCCCGGTCAGCGCGGCCGACGGCCGGGTCGTGGTGGAGCTCCTGGAGCAGCTCTGGACGCGGACGCACGACGGGCGGGCGACGGTCACCCGGCCGCGTCCGACGGCCCCGCGGCCGTCGAGCAACGGCTCGACCGTGCTCGTCACCGGCGCTTCCGGGTTCCTCGGCCAGCACGTGCTCGCGGCGCTCCGTGAGCGCGGTCACCACGTCCGCGCCATGGTTCGCTTCCCCCGCTTGAGCGAGGAGTGGCAGGACGTGGAAGAGGTCGTGGCCGCCCTGGGCGACGACGCGAGCATCGCGCAGGCGCTCGAGGGCGTGGACGCGGTCGTCCACTGTGCGGCGCGGGTCGCCCGCTCCGGTAACCGCGCCGACTTCTTCCGCGACAACGTCTCCGGGACGAGTCACCTCCTCGCCGCGGCGGCGGCGGCGGGCGTCAAGCGCTT
>VBLA01000247.1 GCA_005879245.1 Deltaproteobacteria bacterium | reverse complement strand
CCGCCGAGATGGCAGCCCTCTTCCACGACATGCCGGACGCCATCCGCCAGAGCCGGCGGATCGCCGAGCGCTGCGCCTTCACGCTGGCCGACCTGGGGTACCGCTTCCCCGACTTCCCGCTGTCGCCGGGGGAGACGCCGATGGCGCACCTCCGCGCGCTGACATTCGGTGGCGCGCATGAACGCTACGGCACGCTCACCGACCGCGTCCGTCGCCAGCTTGAGCACGAGCTCGGCCTCATCGGCCGGCTCGACCTCGCCGGCTACTTCCTGATCGTCTGGGACATCGTCCGCTTCTGTCGCGAGCGCGGCATCCTGGTGCAGGGCCGCGGCTCCGCCGCCAACAGCGCGGTCTGCTACGCGCTCGGCATCACGGCGGTCGACCCGATCGGCATGGAGCTCCTCTTCGAGCGCTTCCTCTCCGAGGAGCGCGGCGAGTGGCCCGACATCGACCTCGACCTCCCGAGCGGCGACCGCCGGGAAGAGGCGATCCAGTACGTCTACCGCCGCTACGGCGAGCGCGGCGCGGCCATGACCGCGACGGTGATCAGCTACCGCACGCGGAGCGCGGTCCGCGAGGCGGGGAAGGCGCTCGGCCTCTCGCTCGCGCAGGTCGACCGGCTGGCGAAGCTCCTCCGCGCGCACGGCTACACCGACGCGCACGACGAGCTCGCCGCGCAGCTCCGTGCCGGCGGCGTCGATCCCGACGCGCCGCGCATCCAGCTGCTCGTCCGGATCGTGCGGCAGATGCTGGGGCTCCCCCGTCACCTGGGACAGCACACCGGCGGCATGGTGATCGCCGCCGGCCGGCTCGACGAGGTGGTCCCGCTCGAGCCCGCCGCGATGCCGGGGCGGAACGTCATCCAGTGGGACAAGGACGACTGCGCCGATCTCGGCCTCATCAAGGTCGACCTCCTCGGGCTCGGCATGCTGGCGGCGCTGGAGGAGGCGATCCCCCTCGTCCGGGAGCACGAGGGCACCGCCGTCGACCTCGCGCATCTCCCGCCCGACGACCCCACGGTCTACGACATGCTCCAGCGGGCCGACACGATCGGCGTCTTCCAGGTCGAGAGCCGGGCGCAGATGGCCACCCTCCCCCGCATGCGGCCCGAGCGCTTCTACGACCTGGTCGTCGAGGTGGCGATCATCCGCCCCGGCCCGATCGTCGGGCAGATGGTGAATCCGTATCTCAAGCGCCGCGCCGGTCGCGAGCCGGTCCGCTACGCGCACCCCACGCTCGAGCCGATCCTCCGGCGCACGCTCGGCGTGCCGCTCTTCCAGGAGCAGCTCCTCCGCATGGCGATGACGGTCGCGGGCTTCACCGGGGGCGAGGCCGAGGAGCTCCGCCGGGCGATGGGGTTCAAGCGTTCGGTCGAGCGCATGCAGGCGATCGAGCGACGACTGCGGGACGGAATGGCGGCGCGCGGGATCACGGGCCGGGCGCAGGAGGAGATCGTGCAGGGCATCACCTCCTTCGCGCTCTACGGCTTCCCCGAGTCGCACGCTGCGAGCTTCGCGCTCCTCGCCTACGCCTCGGCGTACCTGAAGGCCCACCACCCTGCGGCCTTCGCCTGCGCGCTGCTGAACGCGTGGCCGATGGGCTTCTATCATCCGGCGACCGTGGTGAAGGACGCCGAGCGCCACGGGGTGCCATTCCTGCCGGTCGACGTCATGCGGTCGGAGTGGAAGTGCACGCTCGAGGCAGGCGCGGTGCGGATGGGGCTCCGCTACGTGCTGGGGCTGCGGAAGGCGGCCGCGCAGCGGATCGTCGCGGCGCGGCACTTAGCATAGGTGGCCGAAGCGGCGCAGCGCGCCGAGCTGCGCGCCGATGAGCTCGAGGTGCTCGCCCACGCCGGCGCCTTTTCGGCACTCGGGCTCGCCCGCCGCGAGGCGCTCTGGCAGGCGGCGGCCGCCGAGCGCGACCCGGCGAGTCTACTCGCCCGCGTGCGGCCAGCCGGGGCGGCATCTCCCCTCGTGCCGATGACGCCCTTCGAGGAGACGGCTGCGGACTACGCCACGACGCACCTGACGACGGGCCTGCACGTCATGGCCCACCTGCGCGCGGAGCTCACGCGCGCAGGCGTGCTCGCCGCGCGCGACCTTGACCGCGTCTCCCACGACACCTGGGTGCGCGTCGCCGGCCACGTGATCGTCCGCCAGCGGCCGGGCACGGCGAAGGGGTTTTGCTTCCTGACGCTCGAGGACGAGACCGGGACGGCGAACGCCGTCGTCACGCCGGCGCGCTACGAGCGCTGGCGCGTCGTGCTCAACACCTCCCCGCTCCTCGAGGTGATCGGGCGCCTCGAGCGCGTGGACGGCGTGACGCACGTCCGGGCGGTGCAGCTGCGGCGCCTCGAGGTGCCGGCAGAGATGCCGCAAGGACACGACTACTGGTGACGCGTGCGGCGATCGGGCCAGGGTGGGGCGCAGGAATTTCCAACGCCCGACTGGACGGCGCAGGAACTCAAAGGCCGTAAGGCGAACTTCAAAGGGGGGGCGTAGTAAACTTCAAACGCCCGAGTTGACGGAACTTATCAGACGCTGGACGACCCCTCCTACCGCTCCGGCTTCACGACCGCGCCTGCCTGTACGGAGCCTGCCATACGACGCGGACGACGCCGCGCTCAATGGAAATCCGGCGGCGCCGCCGACCGGGCAGACCGCGGCCGGGGCCGGGGTTCCGAGCGAAGCTCGGGGGGGAGACGGCGGGCGGGGAGGGTTTCCGCTTGGGGAGCAGGATCGGGGCATCCCTCGACGCGGTCCGGGTGGGCGGCGTCCGCTTCTGCTGCAGCCCCGGACTCCGCCCGGCCGTGGGCGACGGCCCGCCCGCGCCAGCGGGCATGGGGGGCCAGGACGCCATGGTAAAGGTGAACCACCCCATCTACCGCGTTCGTGGCTTCGAGATCGTCGGTCCCTACGTGCTGCACGTCGCGTTCGATGACGGCACGGTGCAGACGATCGACTTCGAACCCGTGCTGGCGGGAGAACTCTTCGGACCGCTCCGCGATCCGGCTCTCTTTCGGCAGGCCCGGCTCGATCCCGAGGTCCATACGCTCGTCTGGCCGAACGGTGCCGATTTCGATCCGGCCACGCTGCACGACTGGCCAGACCACGTGCAAGCGTTCATGAGCCGGGCGCGCAGCTGGGCGACGGCCGCGCATCGCTCCGTCTGAGGAAACCAGATCGGCCGCCACCGGCCTGCGCGAGGCGGCGGGTCGTGCGTGTCATGCGCCGACCCTACGACACCTTCTCGATCGTGTACCGCAGCCGGAACGCCCCGCCCGTCGTCGCGCACGTCTCGCCGCTCGGACAATCCTCGTTGACGACGCATAGCGTATCGGTCGTGATCGAGCAGCGACCGCCTTCGCCGCCGGTGCTCTCGGTCTCGTAGGTCTGCGTGCCGGAGCCGGCACCGAAGTCGGGGCCTGGGTACGTGACGTCGATCTTCCCGGCAGGGTGCGACGTGCCGGAGCCGAGGCAGAGGATGCCCTTGACGAGACCGAGGTGCGCTCGTCCCACGTGGTCGACTGCGCGATGACGTCGCCGTCGCCGACCCGGTCGAGCGCGGCGCCGTTGAAGCGGCGCCACTCGCCGTTGGCCGCGCTCTGAGCCGCCCATCCTTCGACCGGACCCTCGCCGAAGCACGACTCGCCCGCCGGGCAGTCGCCGTCGGTCGCGCACGGCGTGTCGGCGGTCGAGCACGTGCGCGGGACGACCGGCGTCGCGCGCATGAGATCGTTCTCGACCAGGATCGCCGAGACGGTGACGCGAACGTGCGTCAGGCTCGCATGCTTGTCGTTCCAGCCGGCGACGAGGCGACCGGCGAAGCCGGTCGGGAGCCCGCCCTTCACCTTCTTCGTCATCTTGACCGTCACCTCGAGCGACGGCGTCGAGCCCTGCATGCGTTTCTTCACCTTGAGGCGCGCGGTGCGGCCGCCGTTCACGGCCGTCGCGTCGTTCGACGGGGGCGGCGGCAGGACGCGCCAGCGGGGCTTCCCGGCACCGGCGGGCTTGGGCGGCAGCGGCACCGTGAACGTGAAGTCCTTGGCGTTGATCTTCGCGACCGGCTCCGCGAGCGGCCAGCAGTCGATCGCGAGCTGGCCCGCTTCCGACTGCTGGTGCGTCAGCACGCAGCGGTCGCCGGCGCCGCCGCCGAAGCCGCTCACCCACACGTCCGCGATCGTCGCGGGCACCGGCTTCGCGCTGGCCTTCTTCGAGAGCGCGGCGCCGCGCCCCTGACGGATGACGGCGGTCGCGTGCGGCGGATGGATCTCCGAGCTGTAGCCGAAGTGCTCGCCCTC
Source organism: Deltaproteobacteria bacterium (assembly GCA_005879245.1). Classification (GTDB taxonomy): domain Bacteria; phylum Desulfobacterota; class Binatia; order DP-6; family DP-6; genus DP-23. The sequence continues at coordinate 407 of VBLA01000247.1, read as the reverse complement.
GCAGGTCTCGCCGGCGGGGCAGTCGGGATCGAGCACGCACGCCGTCGCCGTCGTCACGCTGCAGTGTCCGGCCGTCGCATCGGGATGCCCGCAGTCGAAGATGTGCCGGCCGAGGCCGTAGATGCGGTCCCCGAAGCCGGGCCACGCCCACTCCGGAAACGCGCCGACCTCCCATTCGAAGGCGATGATGTCCGGCTCGCCGTTGCCGGTGGCGACCTTGTTCGCGTGCTCGGGATCGACGCGCACGTCCATGACGACGTCCGAGAAGAGATGCGTCGACGGGAAGTCGCCGCTCGTCTGCCCGTGCATCGACTCGACCGTGCCGCTCACGAGCACGGGATCGGAGTCGACCGTCTGCCCGTTCACGATCGGCGCCCACTCGGGGTTGATCAGGACGAGCATGTCCA
>VBLA01000246.1 GCA_005879245.1 Deltaproteobacteria bacterium | reverse complement strand
AGGACGGTCCGGTGGGCATCGAGATGGCGCGCCTCAGCCGGCCGGAGATCGCGCTCGTCGACATCGGTCTCCCCGGGTTCGACGGCTATCAGGTGGCCGAGCGCCTGCGGGCCGCCCCCGCGGGGCGCGGGGTCTTTCTCGTGGCGTTGAGCGGCTACGGCCAGGCGGAAGACCGCCGCCGCGCGCTCGCCGCCGGCTTCGACGTCCACCTCCTGAAGCCCGTCGATCCCGAGGAGCTGGCGCGCGTGCTGGCCGAGATGCCCGCGAGCGGCGGGGCGTCGAGGTCGTAGCCGCTACTCCAGCGAGGCACGGTGGACATCCGCTTCAGCGCTGCCGAGGAGGCGTTCCGGGCCGACGCACGCGCCTGGCTCGAGGCGAACGTGCCACGCGGCCCTCGGCCGGCCGGCGTCGACCTTCGAGAGCGCCGGGACTACGACCTCGCCTGGCAGCGGCGCATGTTCGAGGGCGGCTGGGCCGGCGTCTCGTGGCCGCGCGAGTTCGGCGGGCGCGGCGCGAGCTTGATGGAGCAGGTGATCTGGTACGAGGAGTATGCGCGCGCCGGCGCCCCCGAGATCACGACGACCTTCGTCGGCCTGAACCACGCCGGCCCGACTCTCATCGCGTGCGGCAGCGAGGAGCAGAAGGCGTACCATCTCCCGCGCATCCTCCGCGGCGACGTCGTCTGGTGTCAGGGGTTCTCCGAGCCGAACGCGGGCTCCGACCTGGCGAGCCTCCAGACCCGGGCCGTCGTCGACGGTGCGGAGCTCGTCGTGTCGGGGCAGAAGATCTGGACGAGCTTCGGCAACGTCGCCGAGTTCCAGGAGCTCCTGGTGCGGACGGATCCCGAGGCACCGCGCCATCGGGGCATCAGCTGGGTCATCTGCGCGATGGACAGCCCCGGGATCGATATCCGTCCCATCACGACGCTCACCGGCGACCAGCACTTCTGCGAGGTGTTCTACGACGAGGTCCGGATCCCCCTCCGGAACGTCGTCGGCCAGCTCCACGACGGCTGGCGCGTCGCCATGGCGACGCTCGGCTTCGAGCGCGGCACCGCGTTTCTCTCCGAGCAGATCCGGCTGGCCCGCCGCCTGGAGGACCTGGCCGCGCTGGCGCGCAGCGTCCCGGGTCCTCGCGCGGGACGGGCGATCGACGACGACGAGATCGGTCGTCGCCTCGCCCTCGCCCGCGCCGAGGTGGCGGCGCTGCGCGCCATGACGTACCGGAGCGTGAGTCTCGCGGTTCGGACCGGCGTCCCCGGCGCCGAGGCGTCCATCATCCGGCTCTTCTTCTCGGAGCTGGTGCAACGGATCGACCTTCTCGCGCTCGACATCCTCGGTCCCGCGGCGGTCGAGCGGTGCGAGGGGAGCCCCGCCGCGCGCTGGGCCGATTCCTACCTGGCGGGCCTCTCGCAGACGATCGGTGGCGGCACCAAGGACATCCAGCGGAACATCATCGGTGACCGCGTGCTCGGATTGCCGCGCTGAGCCGCGATGGATCTGACCCTCAGCTCCGAGCAGGAAAGCATCCGCGAGGCCGTCCGGGGCGTCCTCGGTGCTCGGCTCTCCGCGAGGCGGGCGCAAGGGGGCGTTGCCGCGGAGCGCGGCCTGGACCTCGCGCTCTGGCGCGAGGCGGCCGCGCTTGGCTGGCTCGGTCTCGCGCTGCCGGAGGCTGCAGGCGGGGCGGGCTACGGCCTTCCTGAGGAGATGATCCTCTTCGTGGAGCTCGGTCGCTCACTCGCCCCGGGCCCCTGGCTGGGCACGGTGCTCGGGGCGCACGCATTCGTCGGCGTCCCCGCGTTGCGAGACGAGCTCGCGGACGTCGTCGCCGGCGCCAGATGCGTCGCGGTGGTGGACGACCCCGTGGATGCGGTCGGGGAGGGGAGTCGTCTCACCGGCGCTGCACAGGGCATCGCCGACGGGGGAGCCGCCGATGTCTTCCTCGTGCTCGGCCGGCAACGCGTCCGCTGCGTTCCGGCGGGCGCGAGCGGTGTCCACGTTGCGACCCGCGAGAGCCTCGATCCGACGCGGCGGCTGGCGGACGTGACCTTCGAGGATGCTCCCGCGGAGCTGCTCCCCGCCGACGCGGTCCCGCTCCGGCGCGCGGCCATGGTGCTGGTTGCTGCCGAGGCGCTCGGGATCGCCGAGCGGACGCTGGAAGGCTCGGTCGCGTACGCCAAGACACGCCACCAGTTCGGTCGGCCGATCGGCGCCTTTCAGGCCGTGAAGCACCGCTGCGCGGACATGGCGGTGCGCGCCGAGGTCGCGCGTTCGATCGTGACCTTCGCCGCGGTCGCGCTCCGCGACGCCGAGCCCGAGGCGCCGCGGCACGTGCACGAGGCGAAGGTCCTGGCCACGTCGGCCGCACTCGCCAACGCGCACGACAACGTCCAGAACCACGGCGGGATGGGCTTCACGTGGGAGGCGGACGCCCACCTCTATCTCAAGCGGGCATGGTTGCTCGAGCACGCCTTCGGGACGCGGACGGCGCACCTCGAGGCGCTGGCCGCGCCGTGGCGCGCGGGCTGAGCCACAACGAGCCATGCTTCCCGGGCCGGATGTCGGGCAGGAGCTGACGCCAGCTCCTCCCCCGACGGGGGGCCGGACGTGGCTCGAGGCAGGCTTCCCCGCGCTCCGCCACCGCAACTTCCGCCTGTTCGTCGTCGGGCAGGGGACCTCCCTGATCGGCTTCTGGATGCAGAGCGTGGCGCAGGGGTGGCTCGTCTACCGCCTCTCCGGGTCGGCGTTCGCCGTCGGGCTGGTGGCGTTCTCGGGCTACGTGCCGATCCTCTGCTGTGCTCCCGCGGCCGGCGTGCTCGTCGACCGCGTGAGCCGTCACCGCCTGCTGATCGCAACGCAGACGATCCTGATGCTCCTCGCGCTCGCCGTCGCGACACTGATCGCCGCGCGGCAGATTTCGGTCCAGCTCCTCATGGTTTTCGCCGCTGGCGTGGGGCTGGTGAGCGCCTTCGACGTCCCGGCCCGCCAGGCCTTCATCGTGCAGATGGTCGGGCCGGAGGATCTGCCGAGCGCGATCGCGCTCAACTCCTCGATCTTCAACGCGGCGCGGGTGATCGGGCCAGCGGTCGCGGGGAGCCTCCTC
>VBLA01000286.1 GCA_005879245.1 Deltaproteobacteria bacterium | reverse complement strand
ACGGCCAGGCTCGTGTAGTCGTGCGCCACGACGCGTCGCAGGCAGCTCGCGATGGCGCTGAACAGCGCGCGCGGCTCGAGGTTCGAGACGAGCGCGTTGTTCACCTCGAGCAGCAGCCGGAGCCGATCCCGTTCGCTCGCCAGCTGCCGCTGCGCCCGCTGAGCGGCCTCGTGATGGAGCGTGTTGTCGACGGCCAGCGCCACCTGGCTCGTGAGCTCCTGCAGGACGTCGACGTCGGCCTCGGAGAAGGCATCTTCCTCCTGGCTCGCGAAGCTGAGCCCGCCGAGACGGCGGAGCGGCGTCGTGAGGGGGAGGATGCAGAACGATCGCATGCCCTCGGCGCGCAGGATCCGCCTGACCTCGGCGAAGCGCGTCTCTCCGTCGATCCGCGGCACGACGAGGGGCCGCTGCGTCTGCCACACGAGACCTGCGGGGGACTCGGGCACGGGCAGCTCGATATCGGTAGTGAAGGTCGGCTCGAGCGAGACGATGGTGTGAAGGCGCATGAGGTCGCGTTCCGGATCATGGAGCACGAGCGCGAGCCGGTCGAAGCGGGCGACCCGGCGAAGAAGCCCGGCCAGATCAGACAGGAGGCTCTTCAGATCGCGGTGCGAGGCCGTGGCGTGCGATACGTCGAGCAGCATCCGGTGGAGATTGCCCGGTGCGCACGCACGGTGATCGGCGCGCCCCTGGCTCACCGTCGCATTTCCCATCCTCAAGAGTCGGTCCCCGAGAACATGCCGCGAGTGGCTGCCTATGTACCTGGCCGTTCCGGACGAATCCATAGCCCCCGGCGTGCTGGATGTGAACTCCACGAGGCCGTCCTGAGGCAGGATGGGCGAGATCGCCCACGGCTTGCTCCACGGCCGCGTCGTCTCCACACCTTCCGTGCGTCACCGGCATGCGATACGGTTCAGCATGTTTCCGCTGCAATCCTCGTCGCCCTCCTCCTCCGGCTCGGCCACACGTTCATGCGCCCGAGCGCCTTCGCCGTCGCCTTCCCTATTGAACCGTAATCGTCCCCTTCGTCCCGAGCGAGTCCTCCACCCCGCGCGGATCGCGGTTGACTCGCCTCGCGACGAACGCATACCGCCCGGGAGCGAGCGTGCATGCACTCGCAAACTTCCCCGGGGCAATGGTAGCCCTCAGCCGCCGCCCGGGGCCCCAGTCGAAGAGCAGCCACGGCGCTTGGTCCGGCCGCCCGACAGTGTGACCGATCGGGTAGCAGCGGATCTTGTCCGTCTGATCCTGCGGCTCCACGAAGACCAGCCTCATGAACTGGCCGGAGTCGTTTTCGAACTCGAGCACGTCGTCGTGGCTCATCGTCAGGGCCGAGGGATTGATCGAGTCGTCATCCCGCACGACGATCTTCTTTGCGGCGGCTACGCGGCCGTCCATGTTCTCCGATGCCGCCGCGATCCCCGACGTTACGGCCGCGGCCAGCATCATGACCACGATGACTGTGCGTTTGATCACGAGGCGTTCCCGGCTGTCGATTTCGGTCCTGAGCATCTGAGCCTCCGCGCGGCTGGTATTGGCGCCGCATCCGCTCGTCACCCTCCGCAACTGCCGTGCCGCTCTGCAGCCGCGCTGCAGGGAGAAGATACACGAGGCCATGCGGCGATCCGCGGGCGCGAATCCGAGCGCCGCGTGCCGATGTCTCGGCACCGTGCCGATGGGTCGGCAGAATCGCGCGCGCTCGCATCGCAGCTCTTCGATCCGACCGAGCCCGACGGCTGCTGGCGCGGATCGTGCACGGAGAGGCGACGAGGAGAGTTGAACGCGATGAAACGACTCCTACGCACTCTGGTGGCGCTCGCGCTCGTCGGCGCGTCGCCCGACGCCTGGGCCTCCTGCCGTTGGTTCGGGACGCAGCTGGAGTGCACGCTCGGCAGCCGCCAGCTGTTGATCGGCACGCAGGTGGCGGCCGAACCCAGCCATGTCGGCGCGCTCCCCGCCCTGCCCGTACACGGAGGCAGCGGGCTCTTCGACGAGCCCCCCGTCACCAGCTGGCCGCTCCGCCTGGAGCTCCAGAGTGTGGGCACGGACCCGGGGCTGTGCTGGAGGTTCGGCGACGAGACCTACTGCCACTGAACTGCGCCGCGCCCCCTGCCGCGATCGAGAGTGACGATCGGCAAGCTCATTCTCGCCGGCCTCGAAAACCGATCGGGGGAACCACCTCGGTGCTCCCGCCGAACCACTCGCGGTGACCGTGAGTCTGCTCATCGGAGGGTGCCGGTCGATCACGGGGTGGCCGTCCGGCTCCATCGGATTCGCAGGATACTTCATGGCCGCACCTGGGCGCCCGGTCATCGAGGCCCGTTACGAGCAGATGTTCCCCACGCTGGAGCCCGCGGAGGTCGACCGCCTGCGGCGCTTCGGCGAGCGCCGCGCCTACCGCGCGGGCGAACGGCTCGTCGCGACCGGCGAAATCAGTCCCGGCATGTTCGTCGTCCTGACCGGCGAGGTCGCGATCACGCAGCACAGCCCGCTCGGGCGCGACGAGGCGATCATCACGCACGGTCCTCGCTCGTTCATGGGCGAGCTCACCCAGCTGTCCGGCCGCCCTTCCCTGGTGGACGCGCATGCCGCGAAGCCAGTCGAGGCGCTCGTCATTCCGCCGCCCAGGCTGCGTGACGTTCTGGTCGCGGAAGCCGAGCTGGGCGAACGCATCATGCGGGCACTCATCCTGCGCCGCGTCGGTCTGATCCAGAGCGGCGTCGCAGGTCCGCTGATCGTCGGCCACGCCGGTGACGGTGACGTGCTTCGGCTGGCAGGATTCCTCACTCGCAACGGGCATCCTCACCACACCCTCGACTCCGACAGCGATTCTTGCGCGAAGACCCTCATCGAGCGCTTCAGCGTCGAGCCGTCGGAGTTGCCGATCGTGCTCTGCCCCAACGGACGGATGCTTCGCAATCCCAGCGAGGTCGAGCTCGCGCGCTGCCTCGGCCTCGTGCGATCGATCGATCCGAGCAAGGTCCATGACGTGGCGATCATCGGCGCCGGACCGGCTGGCCTCGCCGCGGCAGTTTACGCGGCGTCCGAAGGGCTCTCGGTGATCGTGCTCGATTGCCGCGCCTTCGGCGGTCAAGCTGGCGCGTCGGCTCGGATCGAGAACTACATGGGCTTTCCCACCGGGATTTCAGGCATCGCGCTCATGGCGCGCGCGTTCAATCAAGCGGAGAAGTTCGGAGCTGAGATGGCGATACCCGACGAGGTCGTGCGCTTGCGCTGTCGCCCCGCCGGCGAGGACGCGCGGTTCGAGCTGGGGCTCGCCAATGACGAGCGGGTCAGCGCCCGCGCCGTCGTGATCGCTAGCGGCGTCCGGTACCGCCGCCTCGATCTTCCGAATCTCACCGAGTTCGAAGCCTCATCCGTGCATTACTGGGCTTCGCCGCTCGAGGGGAAGCTCTGCGCCGGGCAGGAGGTGGCGCTGGTCGGCGCCGGCAACTCGGCGGGCCAGGCGGTCGTCTATCTCGCGAGCCAGGTGGCCAAGGTCTGGCTTCTCGTGCGCGGACGGAGCCTGGAGGCGAGCATGTCGCGCTATCTCGTCGACCGCATCGCTGCGCTGCCGAACATCGAGGTGCTGGTGCAGGCCGAAGTCACTGCCCTCGAAGGAGTGGGTGGAACGCTCGAAGCCGTCCGTTGGCGCCATCTGTTCCTCTTCATCGGTGCCGACCCGAACACCGCGTGGTTGTCGCAGTCCGACGTGGTGCTCGACGACAAGGGGTTCGTGCGCACCGGCGCGGATCTCGGGAACGGGCAGCGGCCGCTCGAGACGAGCCGCAAGGGCGTCTTCGCGATCGGTGACGTGCGTGCCGGGTCGGTGAAGCGCGTTGCCGCCGCCGTCGGCGAGGGGGCACAGGTGGTCGCGGCGCTGCACGGGTTTCTCGCCGACGTCCGCGGCGAAGCGGCCGTCATGGGCAACATCGGGAGGACCAATGGCTGACGAATGCACCCACTCGGCCGGGATCCGCAGGGTCGTCCCCAGCGCGTTCGGCTGCGAGGAGTGCCTGAGGATCGATTCGATCTGGGTGCATCTGCGGCTCTGCCGGACGTGCGGCCACGTCGGCTGCTGCGACAGCTCGCCGAACCGTCACGCCACCAAGCACTTCCACGCGACCGATCATCCGATCATCGAAGGCTATGACCCGCCCGAAGGTTGGGGATGGTGCTACGTCGACGAGGTGACGCTCGACCTCTCCGGTCGCACGACTCCGCACAACGGCCCGATCCCGCGATACGTCTGAGATTCCGGGTGGACCTTCCCTTCGGGTGGATCATCCACGCCATCGTCGACGGCACCCGTTGACCAGATCCCGCGCCGCACCGATACTGCCCCGCGCGTGACCGACACGCACGATCCCGGGTTCCGCGTCGAGCGGATCGACCTGCAGGACGGCCGGGCCGAGCTGCGATTCGGGGGGCAGCTCCGCTTCCGGCAGTGCTTCGCCTCGTGGCAGAGCGTGCGCCGGCTGGCCCGTCCTCCTGCCGCCCATCTGGCGTTCGACCTGTCGGGGGTGGACACGCTCGACGGCGCGGCCACCGCGCTCCTGCTGGAGCTTCGCGACGAGGTCGTCGCCGCGGGCGGCGACGCCGAGATCGTCGGCGCGCACGGCGGGGTCCGCGCCATGCTCGATCTCTACGGATCGCACCCACCGAGATCGAGCCTCCACCCGCCCCCGACCCGGATCGGCGTCCTCGACCAGATCGGCCGCGAGACCCTCACGATGCTGAGCGAAAGCCACGGGCTCGACTTCATCGGCGACGTTGCGCTGGCCGGGGCGAATGCGGTTCGCGTGCCCTCTTCCATCAACTGGGGCGATGTTCCACGGCTCATGGAGCGCGCCGGGGCCGACAGCCTCCCGATCGTCCTGGTGATCAACTTCCTGGTCGGCCTCGTGACGGCCTTCCAGGCCGCCGTGCAGCTCAAGCAGTTCGGGGCCAACATTTTCGTGGCCGACCTGGTCGGCCTCTCGGTCACGCGGGAGCTGGCGCCGCTCATGACGGCGATCATCGTGGCCGGCCGCTCGGGCGCGGCGTTCTCTGCCGAGCTCGGGACGATGCGGGTGTCCGAGGAGATCGATGCGCTACGGACCCTCGGCCTCGACCCGTACGGCTTCCTCGTCTTCCCGCGCATCATCACACTCGTGCTCGTCCTGCCGCTGCTCACGATCCTCGCGGACGTGATAGGGATAGCCGGCGGGCTCTTGGTCGCGATGCTCGGCCTCGACATCACCGCCAACGCGTACCTGATCGAGACACAGAAGGCCGTGCGGCTCTGGGACGTCTCCTCGGGGTGCCTCAAGACCGTGTTCTTCGGGCTCAGCATCGCACTCATCGCGTGCCAGCGCGGCCTCGCCGCCCGCGGCGGCGCCGAGGGCGTCGGCCGCGCGACGACCTCGGCAGTGGTGACGAGCCTCTTCGCCATCGTCGTCATCGACGCCATCTTCACGGTGCTCTTCAATGTCCTCGGCCGCTGAGTCGCCCGTGATCGAGGTCGAGCGCCTGACGCTCGGCTACGGCAACACGGTGGTGCTCGAGAACCTCGACTTCACGGTGGCCCGCGGCGACGTGTTCGCCGTCCTGGGCGGGAGCGGGAGCGGGAAGTCGACCTTGCTCCGCGCACTGATCGGTCTCGAGGAACCTCTGCGTGGCACGATCCGCATCGCCGGCGCACCCCCTCGGCGCGAGGGACCCCCAGGCTACGGCGTCCTCTTCCAATCGGGAGCGCTCTTCGGCTCGATGACGCTCGCGGAGAATGTCGCCCTCGCGCTCGCGAAGTGGACCAAGCTCGACCGCGACGCGATCGACACGATCGTCCGCTCGAAGCTCCGTCTGGTGGGACTCGAGGGTTTCGAGAACCACCTTCCTGCGGAGATCTCGGGCGGGATGAAGAAGCGCGCTGGGATCGCCCGCGCGCTCGCCCTCGACCCCTCGCTGCTGTTCCTCGACGAGCCGTCGGCGGGCCTCGATCCGGTCACCTCCGCCGAACTCGACGATCTCATCGCGACCCTGAATGTCAGCCTCGGCATGACGACGGTCGTGGTCACGCACGAGCTGCGGAGCATCTTCGCGATCGTCAGACACTGCATCATGCTGGACGGCCGAGCGCGCGGCATCGTCGCGCGCGGAGAGCCCGCGGCGCTCCGCGACGGAAGCGCCGATCCGGCGGTCCGAGCCTTCTTCAATCCTCGGGCCCGGGCCGCGTGAGATGGCGACCACCGCCACCAACCACTGGAAGCTCGGGCTCTTTGTCCTGCTCGCCGTCGGCGCGATGCTGGGCACGCTCTTCTGGCTCGGCGCGCGACGGTTCCGGCGCGAGTCGTTCCCGGCGATCAGCTACTTCGACGAGTCGGTGCAGGGCCTCGACGTCGGCTCACCGGTCAAGTTCCGGGGCGTGACCGTCGGCACGGTCAGCGACATCACCATCGCGCCCGATCACCGCCACGTCCAGGTCACCGCCGACATGTATGTCGACGCACTCGTTCGCCTGGGACTCAGGACCGGTGCGCCCAAATCAGGAGAAGAGTTCATCGCTCCCAACCTGCGTGTCCAGCTCGCGTCGGCCGGTATCACCGGGGTCCGCTTCATCCAGACGGATTTCTTCGACCCCGACCGGTATCCTCCCCCGCACCTGCCGTTCGAGCCGCCGTGGAACTACGTGCCAGCGGCACCGTCGACCTTGAAGAACGCGGAGGAGGCGGCCATCGAGATCCTGAACCGCCTGCCGGTGCTGGCAGACCGCGCGAAGGATACGCTGGCCGACGTGAAGAA
>VBLA01000285.1 GCA_005879245.1 Deltaproteobacteria bacterium | reverse complement strand
ACCCCGACTGGCCGTGCCCGACCGACGTGCCGTAGCGGAGCCTCCGGCGCTCGCTCGTGCACGAGCGGGAGGTTGACGGCGTAGCGGCGACACGCACCGACCGATCGGCACAAAAGTGCCGGGGGCCTACGTCGGGACGAGAGTTATCGCCCGGCACGCGGGTTGCTCTCACCACGGAAGCGTCCGAACGACGTTGGGCGCCAGTGGGGTGTGGCTATGTGTCCAGCGCGGTTGGTGGAATCCCGGTGGTTCAGTAGCCGGGTCCTGGCGATCGTCTTCCTCCTCGCTCTTCCTTCGATGACGTCAGCGGCCGGCGTTCCGTTGCTCGATCCGGCCGGCGGCGCGCACGGCACCGTCAAGGTGGTGCTCGGACGCGGCATCGTGCAGATGAAGATCACCGCCCTCGCACCGCTCCCGGCCGCGGTCGACACGTTCACCGCCTACGAGTACAAGGCCTACCTCCTCTCCTCCGCGGACCCGGCGGTCGAGATCTACCTGGCCGACGTCTATCCAGACGCGCGGCAGCGAGCTGTCCGCAAGGTCGTCCTCGGCGGTGACGTGAGCCAGATGGGGCTCGATCGCGTCGTCGTCACCGCCTTCTCGAAGGACGGCCAGAGCTCGGCCGACGTCCTGACGGCGGCCATCGCCCCGTGACCTTCACGGCTTGCGCGCGGTCGCTGCGGCGCAGCGTACTCGGAGCCGCGCTCGTGGCCGGTCTGGTCACCATGCCAGGGCTCGCGGCGGCGGTGTGCGCGCCGGCCGCGACCGCCATCTTCCCGGCCTCGGGCATCGCCGGCACGTCGGTGACTGCCACGATCGCCGGCTCCGGTCTCGCCGGCGGGACGCTCACCGTGTACGGCGACGCCGGCCTCACCACGACCGTCCAGTCGAGCGCCGAGACGACGCTGACCGTCCGGCTGGACCTCGCCGTCGCGGCCGTGCCGGGCGAGCGCATCATCTTCGTCGATACGCCGGGCGGCACCACGGGAGTCAGCTTCGTCATCAACGCGGTCGGCGGACCGGTCGTGGACGCGGTCAGCCCGCCGCTCATCGCCACCCTGGGTCAAGCGCTCGCCGTGACCGTGAGCGGTGCCGACTTGGGCGCCGTGACCGCCGCCGGCATCGCGATCTCGGGCGCGGGCGTGTCGGTCAGCTCGGCGACGCCGAGCCTCGACGGCACGACGCTCGCCCTCACCTTTACCGTCGATCCCGCCGCGGACCTCGGGACGCACGCAGTCACGCTCACCAATCCAGGGGGCTCCGCCGTCCTCCAGCTCTACGTGCAGCGCCCGCCGCCGACCATCGCGACCGTCGAGCCCGCTGCGGGCGAAGTCGGGGCCACCGTGCCGCTCACGCTGACCGGCACGAACCTCCTCGGGGCCGCCCTCGTTGTCACGGGCAGCGGGGTGACGATCAGCGGCGTGGTCACGCCCGACGACGCCACGCTGACCGCAACCCTGAGCATCGATGCCGCGACGTCGCCCAGCACCGAGCCGCGCCTCCTCATCGTGACCACGGAGAGCGGGCAGACGACTGCCGAGTTCTTCGTCGTGGCGGCCGGCGTCCTCACCGTCACAGGGATCGAACCCGGGGCGGGAGAGCCCGGCCAAACGGTGTCGGTCACCATCCACGGGCTCCACCTGACCGGCGCTGATGTGACGGAGTCGTCGCCCGACCTCGGCCTCACGAACAAGGTGGTCGTGGACGACGAGACGCTCACCCTCGACGTTGTCATCGCCGGGGGCGCAGCCACGCAGACGAACTGGACCCTCACCGTGAGCGGAGCCGCGGGCTCCACGGATGTCACCTTCCGCGTGCTCGCCCCGGGCGACCCCTTCATCGGGAGCCTGTCGCCGCCCTTCGGGAACCGGGGCAGCACGATCGCGCTCTTCGTGCACGGCGTGAACCTCGCCCTCATCGTTCCCGGGACGGGGGTCGATCTGAGCGGCCCGAAGATTGTCGAGTCCAACGCCACGGCGATCGACGATCGGACGGTGCGCGCCACGATCGCGATCGACCCGCTCGCGAACGTGGGGTACCGGGACGTGACGGTCAACCTCACCAGCGGGAAGAGCGACACGCGCAGCGCGGGGTTCCGCGTGAACGTGCCGGGTCAGGTCCCCGTCATCGACGATGTCGCGCCGGGCCTCGTCCCGTCCGGGGCCACCACGTCGATGCAGGTGAGCGGCTCGAACTTCGCGGGCGGCGCCGTCCTGGTGACGGGGCCGGGGGCCGTCGTGACCAACCCGGTCGTGAACGGTGCCGGCACCCTCATCACCTTCGACCTGACGCTCGCCCCCGGCGCACCCGCGGAGAACCGCGCCGTCATCGTGATCACCGAGAACGGCACCGCGCGCTGCGGCATCTCGACCAACCCCGAGCCCCCCACGCTCCTCGCGGCGAAGCTCGTGAAGCCGGGTGCGCTCTTCACGGTCACGAGCCCCGGCTTCCGTCTCTTCGTGTTCGAGTTCTCGGTGAGCGAGCTGTTCACCCCCGGCCCGGAGACCTGGACGATCGCGGATGCCGACGGTTCGCTCACCTTGAGCCGCCTGGACGACGTCGACATCGGGCGCGCCTACCGCGAGCGCCACCGGGGCTTCGTGCGCGTGCGAGCGGTGACGACGACGAACCGCATCGGCATCTCGCCGGCACAAACGATCCGTCGCTGAGCCGGGGGGTCGCGTCCCGCGGCTGCCGCGCGACTTCGCGTACACTCCGTCAACGGCATCACCACCGCCGCAAGCCCATGAGATCCTCGTCAATGGCGCGTTCGAGGAGCCGCACCTCGGTCGCGTCGTCCAGCTCGGCATTGAGGCAGCGCCGCACAGGCTCCCGCCGATCAGCGGTGCGTGGTACTTCGCTTTCTGCGATGCGAGTGGGGGCGGCGCCGATGCGTTCACCCTCGCCATCGCGCACAACGAAGAGCGGAAACGGCACGTGCGTCGCAGTGCTCGACTACCTGATCGAGCGCCGGCCGCCGTTCAGCCCCGATGCGGTGGTCGCGGAGTATGTCCAGGCGCTAAGGGCGTACCGGCTGACACGGGTGCAGGCCGACCACTACGCCGGCCGGTGGGTCGTGGAGGCGTTCGGCAAGCACGGCATCACGTGCGAGCAGAGCGCCGAGCCGAAGAGCACGCTCTACGGGAACCTGTTGCCGCTGTTGAACAGCGGCCGGTGCGAGCTGCTCGACCATCTGCGCCTTCATGCGCAACTCCTCGGCCTGGAGCGGCGGACGGCCCGCGGCGGGCGGGATAGCATCGACCATGTGCCCGGCTCGCATGACGACCTCGCGAATGCCGCGGCCGGGGCGCTGCTCGGGCAGCAGGGCAACGGCTTGTTCCTGCTGTATCAGCGCGAGTACGAGGCTCGATGTGCGGCGGGCGCGGCCGGCGGCCGGCCGGGCGACACGCCGCCGCCGGTCTAGCCGAGGCGCTCGCGCACCCAATCCTGACCGGCGCCGTCATCGACGTGGCGGCGTGGGACTCCTGCGCGGTGCCGGCTCGACCATGCCGGCGCGCCCCTCGCGGCCGCCGTGGCGCAGGAACCGCCGGAGGTCGCCGAGGCAGCATCGCCCGGACGGGTTCTTCACGTCGCAGGCGCACCGCCGCGCCTTCACCTCCGCGCTGACGAACGCCACGGCCGCCTCCCGTTCCCGAGCGAGTCGCGCTCTCGTGTAGCCG
>VBLA01000284.1 GCA_005879245.1 Deltaproteobacteria bacterium | reverse complement strand
CTGATCGGCCGGGCCACCCCGGGTGGCCGGGTGAAGCAGACCCGACGCCTCCTCCTGAAGGCCGCCAAGGCGCTGCGGACCGCCGCCAAGCAGGCCATCATCGCCGGCAAGCACGGCCGCCTCTCGCCAGCCTGTGTCGACGCACTCCGCTCGCCGCTCCAGGAGGCGGCGACCCGCGCGGCGCGCCTGGCTGCGGCGCTCTGAGGGTCGACCCCGGAAACGGCGTCTCAGGGTTCGGCGCCGTCACCGCCGGCCCATGGCGGTGGTTGATCGGACGCAGAGCTGCGGGGAAGCTGGCGACCATGTCGGTCGACATCTCCTCGCTCCGCCCCTACCGCACCGCGGTTCGACAACCGCCGCTGGGCCGGGTTCGAGCCGCGGCCGGGCGACATCTTCGTGTGCACGCCGCCGAAGTGCGGGACCACGTGGACGCAGGCCATCGTCGCAAGCCTGCTCTGGCCGGACGGCAAGGCGCCGGGCCGGTCATGACGATCTCGCCGTGGATCGAGTTCGAGCTCATCCCGATCGAGGTCGTCCTGGCGACGATCGGATCTCAGACACACCGGCGTTTCATGAAGACGCACACGCCGGCGAGCGGAATCCCGTTCTTCGACGACGCGAAGTACCTCGTCGTCGGACGCGGCGGGTGCGACGCCTTCATGTCGATCTGCAACCACTTCGAGAAATCGGCCGCTGGCGAGGCGGCAAGTTGCGGATCTACGCGAGGCAGTCGCCGAGAGCGCTGCCCGGTCGTCGGCACGCGGCCCTGGCCGCGGCGAGGAGGCGCGCGGCCAGTCGATCCCAGGTGTATCCCTTCGCGATCCGGCGGGCGCGTCGGGCGAGTCGGGTGCGCAGCTCGGCGTTCCCGCGCAGCCTCTCGATGTGGAGCACCATCTCGTCCACGTTGCCCGGAGGATGGAGGAGCGCGCTCTTGCGGTGCACGAGGAGCTCCGCGATCTGCCCGCTCGCGCTGGCGACGATCGGCACGCGCGCGGCCGCATACTCGAAGATCTTGAGCGGCGAGAAGTAGAACGTCGGCAGGGCCGGGTAGGGCGCCACGCCGACATCCATCTGCGCCAGGTAGCGTGGCACCTCCTGGTAGGCCACTGCACCCGTGATCGTCACGCGGTCGGGGCGGGAGCAGGTGCTGGCGAAGCGCTCGAGCATGCCGCGCAGCGGCCCGTCGCCCACGACGAGGAGGCGATACCCGGCATCCTGCGCGAGCAGGCGGCCGAAGGCGGCGAGGAGCGTCTCGATGCCGTGCCAGGGCTTCAGGCTCCCGAGGAAGCCGATCACGAAGTCGCTGCCGGTCGGTCCGTCATCCGGACGGACGTCGCACTCGAAGAACTCTCGCCCGACGCCACAGGGAATCACGCGCACGCGACGGGCGGGGCATCCCCGAGCCTGGACGTACTCGGCCAGCACCCTGGCCGGGACGACCACCCGGTCGGCACGGCTGAGCAGGAGACGCTCCAGGGCGTGGGCGGTGGCCGCGTTCGAGAGGCGGCGGTACTCCTCCTGCTGGGCGGCGAGCGGCGCGTTCACCTCGAGGAGGAAGGGGAGGCCGTGGCGGCGGGCGAAGCGGAGGCCCGCATGGGACCAGAGGGAGTAGCGCTCGTAGACGAGCTCGATCGGCCAGCGGGCGTGCAGGTGCTCGAGGTGTTCGTGCAGGGACTCGTTCAGGAGGAGCCCGTGGACCTCGGAGGCCTGCGTCGCGGCGGCATCGCTCCCGCCGTCGATGCCGGCCGTCAGGCGGCGCAGGGCCGGGAGGACATCGTCGGTATCGATGTCGATCAGCTCGCCGTCGATCCCGCGACCGTCGCCCGGCCGCGGCGTCAGGAGCTTCACCTCGGCGCCGCGTGCCACGACCGCGTTGACGAGCTCGCGGATGTGGGTCGACGCGCCGTTCGAGCCCGTCGGGGCGACGCCGCGGTCGGCGGAGACGTAGGCGATGCGCACGCTATGCGTGCCCCGCGACGCCCAGGAGGTGCTGCGCCCGGCCGGTGATCCGCTGGAGTCCCCCGAAGTCGATCGGCGGCATCGGTGGCGCCCCGCTCGTGAGCCCCGCGCTCATCGCGTCGATCAGCGCCTCAGGGCTCAGGTTCTCCGGGTCGACGGTGCGTAGGAGACCTCGTTCCTCGAGGGCGTGCGCCCGGAGCCACTGCTCCCGCCGAGGGTAGACACGGGGAACCACCACCGCCGGCTTCTCGTGGGCGAGCACCTCGGCGACGGTGTTGTAGCCGGCCATCGAGACGGTGACCGATGCGAGCGGCAGAAAGCTCACCAGATCAGGCCGGAAGTCGAAGAGGAGCACGCGGTCGCTCTGCGGCAGCAGCCGTTTCTTCAGCTCGTTCCGCTGCTGCGGCGGCATGTCCGGGCCGAGGCAGACGACGCTCTTCACGCCCTCGCGTCCGAGCTGCCCCACGGCGTCCGCGTAGGCTCTGAGGAGCGCGAATCCATCTCCGCCGCCGCCCGCGCTGACGACGCTGAGCGGCTCGCCGTTGAGATGGAGTTCCTGTCCGATGGCCGCCGCGGCTTCACGCGATGCGCGCTGCACGATGTAGCCGCAGAACTGGGTCTTGCCGGCGACCGTGGCGGGAAATTCGTAGAGCCGAGTCGGATCGAAGAGGTCTTTCCAGCCCGCCACCCAGATCTCGTCGTAGCAGCGTTCGAGGAGGGAGTAGACATCCCACTCCCGCCACTGCGGGACGATTTCTTCGGGGACGTCGAGGACGTCGCGCAGCGTGAGCACGATCTTCGTCTGCGGCCGGCGCGCGCGCAGGAAGTCGAGGGTGGGCAGCAGCTCGCCGTCGACCCCACGGGGCACGTTGTCGACGACCAGCATGTGGGGATTGAAGCTCTTGGCGACCGCCCGGATGAGATTCTCGCGCAGGCGGCGTACCCGGTTGAAGCTGATGTGGAGATGACGGGAGCGGTAGGTATCCGGGCCGACCTTCTTCACGGCGGGCAGCTTGACGAAGTCGATGCCCGGTGGTGTCTCGAACACGTAGGCGGCCTCGAGGCCGGTCATGATGAGGATCGAGGCCTCGGGCAGGTGGCGACGCAGGTGGCTGGCGATCGTGAGGCTCCGGCGGAAGTGCCCGAGCCCGAAGGTGTCGTGCGAGTAGAAGAGTAGTCTGGTAGCAGCCATTTCTTAAGTCCTTTGCGGTGTGATGACGGTGCAGACGTTGTCCCGGCAGACGGGCGTGAGGTCGTCCCGGCAGGCGGAGATGTCGACGCAGGGGACGCGCTTGCGGCAGGCTCCCTCGAGGAAATTCTTGAGCGGCAGGCGCATCCGCTTGTTGATGGCGCCCTGCCCGCCGCCCGCTTCACAGGGACAGCAGGCGATCTGATTGCTGACACGGCAGTCCTGGTCCGTTTCGCAGGCCACGATGTCGGGCGGGATGATGAGCGTCTTCACGCGTGACGTCGCCTTGTAGAACGAAGAGAGCACGAGGCTCATGACGAGGAGCGCGACGAAGAGGCCGCCCATGAGGGCGAATTTGATGCGCAGCGATCTAGCCATGGTCAGCCCTCACGATGCAGCGACCCTCGACGCAGGCCGCGGCGAGGTCGCCCTGGCAGGTATCCACGCTCACGCAGACACCCCGGTTCCGACAGGCCCTCTTGAGGAATCGCCGCAAGCCGTCCTGCTGGGTGGAATTGATCGCGCCCTGGGCCCCCGCCGCC
>VBLA01000283.1:2045-5987 GCA_005879245.1 Deltaproteobacteria bacterium | reverse complement strand
GGCGCGACCGACGCCGAGCGCGTCGAGCGTGCCCCGGCGGGTCGCGTCGCCGAAGCGGACCGGGAGCCCCTCGCGCTCCGCCTTCTCGACGTGCTCGGCGAGCTGATCGACGGCGACGAAGGGGATGCCGGTCTCCTTGAGGACGCGCGCCACGGCCTCGCCCGTCGTCCCGCAGCCGATCACGACGACGTGATCGCGAAGCTCGGGCGGGCTCGTCTCCGCTGGCGCTCCCGTGCCGATGAGCGCGAGGCGCCGCGCCAGGCGGACGAGGAAGGGGGTCGCTGCCATGGAGAGGATCGCGGCGGCGAGGAAGGCTTGCTCGACGTGCGGGGCGATCACGCCGGCCGCGACGCCGTCGTGTCCGAGCACGAAGGCGAACTCGCCGATCTGCGCGAGGCCCATCCCGGCCAGGATGGCGAGCCGGGTTGAGCGCCAGAGGAGGCCGACGATCGCGCCGATGAGCGCGCCCTTGAGCATCACCGCCGCCAGCATGCCGGCGAAAAGCCATGGCTCCGTCGCGATCACGGCCGGCTCGAGGAGGAGGCCGACGCCCGTGAAGAAGACGGCGACGAAGGCGTCGCGGAGGGGCAGGAGCTCGGCGAAGACCTGATGCGCGTAGGGGCTCCCCGAGAGCGCGATCCCGGCGAGGAAGGCGCCGAGCGGGAGCGAGAGGCCCAGGCGCGCGGCGGCGAGCGCGGTGCCGAAGGCGATGACGACGGCCGCGAGCGGGAAGAGCTCGGGCGTCCCGCTCCGGGCGATCAGCGCGAGGAGCCGCGGCAGGATGGCGCGGGCGAGGACGAGGAGGGCCACGAGCGCGCCCGCGGCCTTGACGAGGGCGAGCGCCGCGCCGAGCACGCCCGCCTCGCCCGGGCGCGCGAGCACGGGCACGAGGAGCATCATCGGCACGAGGGCGAGGTCTTGGAAGAGGAGGATCCCGGCCGCCGCCTGCCCCTGGGGCGCGTCGATCTCGCCGTCCTCCTCGTAGAGCTTGAAGACGATCGCCGTGCTCGAGAGGGAGACGAGGAACCCGATGAAGACGGCGGCCGGCCAGGCCGTACCGAGTCCCGTGAAGACGACCGCCGTCGCCCCGACGGTGAGGCCGACCTGGAGCGTGCCGCTCGCCAGCATGCGCGGCAGGATCTGGCGGAGGCGCTCGAGCGAGAACTCGATCCCGACGCCGAAGAGGAGGAGTGCGACGCCGAGCTCGGCGAGCTCCGCGATCGTGTCCGAGCGGGACACGAGGCCGAGGCCGCCCGGGCCCGCGACCACGCCCGCCACCAGGTAGGCGGCGACGGCGGGCAGCCGGAGCCAGCGTCCGGCGAGCAGCCCCGCCGTTGCGACGGCGAGGAGGATGACGACCTCGACGGTGAACACGGCGGACGCGGGGCGAGCGCCTACCCGATCCGCCGCTCGATGGTGTCCATTCGCCGCTCGAGCCGGGAGAACCGCTTCAGATCGGCCGTCCGGCCCGCCATGATGGCCTTGCTCAGACGGTCGATGCGGCCATTGAGCCGCTCGAAATTCCTGTTCATCCGATCGTTCTGTGCTGCGACCACCTGAACGAGCCGGGTGAGGACGTCGACGGCCTGATCGAGGCGGGCGTTGGTCTCGTCGAGCCGGGTGCTCACACCCCGCACGGCCTCCTCCACCGCCCCCATGCGCCGCTCGAGGCGACGCAGCCGCTCGTCGGTGAGACGGACGACCGTCCCGTTACCATTTCCCCGCGGCATGGCGTGAGTATCGCAGCGCATGGTTGGAGCGTCAACGAAGCAGCGATGCATGGTTGCAGGTAGAGCGCAGCCCTACTGAGAGCCCAGCAGCTCCTCCACCCGCTCCGACGGCCGCGCGATCACCGCCCGCTTCCCGTGGACCACGACCGGCCGCTCCATCAGCTCCGGGTGCTCGAGCAGGAGGCCGACGACCTGCTCCCGCGTCACGTAGTCCGCCCCTCGCAAGCCCAGCTCCTTGAACCGCTTGTCCTTCCGGACGAGGTCGGCCGGCGGCCCGGCGAGGAGCGCCATTCGCCGCTCGAGCCGGGAGAACCGCTTCAGATCGGCCGTCCGGCCCGCCATGATGGCCTTGCTCAGACGGTCGATGCGGCCATTGAGCCGCTCGAAATTCCTGTTCATCCGATCGTTCTGTGCTGCGACCACCTGAACGAGCCGGGTGAGGACGTCGACGGCCTGATCGAGGCGGGCGTTGGTCTCGTCGAGCCGGGTGCTCACACCCCGCACGGCCTCCTCCACCGCCCCCATGCGCCGCTCGAGGCGACGCAGCCGCTCGTCGGTGAGACGGACGACCGTCCCGTTACCATTTCCCCGCGGCATGGCGTGAGTATCGCAGCGCATGGTTGGAGCGTCAACGAAGCAGCGATGCATGGTTGCAGGTAGAGCGCAGCCCTACTGAGAGCCCAGCAGCTCCTCCACCCGCTCCGACGGCCGCGCGATCACCGCCCGCTTCCCGTGGACCACGACCGGCCGCTCCATCAGCTCCGGGTGCTCGAGCAGGAGGCCGACGACCTGCTCCCGCGTCACGTAGTCCGCCCCTCGCAAGCCCAGCTCCTTGAACCGCTTGTCCTTCCGGACGAGGTCGGCCGGCGGCCCGGCGAGGAGCGCCAGCAGCCGCTCGAGCGTCGCCCGGTCGGGCGGCGTCTTCAGATACTCGATGACGTCGCACGCGACGCCGCGCTCGCGCATGATCTCCAGCGCGCCGCGCGACTTCCCTCAGCCAGGGTTGTGATAGATCGTCACGCGCTCCATTGGACCTCCCTGGTCTCGCTACCCCCGCTCGAGCCGCCGTTCCGTCACCGTCAGCACCGCCACGAGCCGCTCGAGGAGGGTCCCGCCCTGCGGCGTCGGGTAGGAGTGGAGCACGATCTCCTTCGCCAGGAGCGCGGCGAGGTAGCGGAGCTTCCGCCGCGGGCTCCCCTCCACCGACAGGTAGTCGCGGTGCGCCGCGTTCACCTCCCAGCGCCCGTCGGCGAGGCGGGAGCGCCAGTCGCCGCGCGGGTCGGTGACGAAGGCCGGTTCCGGGATGCCCGCGCGCGGCTGGTTCCCCGTGATCTCCTCCACCACCTCCACCTGTGCCTCGCCCGACGTCTCGCGGCCCCCCTTGCGCGCCGTGACCGCGACGCGCGCCATGCCCGTCGCCTCGGCGGCGCGGAACGCCGCCTCCATGGGCCCGGTTGCCTCTACGCTCCCCGGCCCCTCCACGAGCGCCCACGTGCACTCGACCCCGCCCACGCGGGCGCCCGAGCCGTCCGTCGCCCGGGCGCGGAGGCGCCGCTCGCCCCAGCGCTCCACGCGCGCCCGCACGGGCACGATCTCGACGCGCGCGAGCGGCCCGGCCGGGAGGAGCGGCATCGCCGAGTCCACGACATCCTCCTCGGCGGTCGCCCCGGCCTCCGGCACCGTCGCCCCAGGGGACGCCTCCGGACCCCCCGTTGCCTTCCGCTCGCCGCCGCGCACGGCGAGGAAGTCGTACTCGGGCGCCTCGCGTGCCAGGTCGCGGAATGCCCGCTCGAGCTTCTGCACGAGATCGGCCTCCAGCGCCGCCACCCTCCGTCGCTCGTCGTCGGCGAGACGCTCGCGTACCGCGGGCGCGAGCTTCGCCTCCACGACGCCCGCGAAGGCGTCGGCGGCCGCGTCGAGGAGGACGGCGCGGCGCGAGCCCGGCGCGACCGCGAAGTCGCGGAAGTCGAGGAGCCCCGCGACGCGCCCCGCGGTCCAGGGCTCGTGCGCGAAGCGGCCATCGAGCGCGGCGGCGAGATCGTCGTACACCACGGTGCCGCCGCAGGCGACGCTCACGCGCCCCGGCTCGCCGCCTTCGGGAACGAGGTACAGCTCGACGCGGATCGGACCGTGGCCGGGGACGGCGAGGGTCTCCGGCAGCGCGAGGCGGTCGCCCGCGAAGCGCACCGGCTCCACGCGGCGCACCTTCTGC
>VBLA01000283.1:0-2036 GCA_005879245.1 Deltaproteobacteria bacterium | reverse complement strand
GGCCGATGGAGCCCGCGCACGATCACCTCCGTCCGGGTGCCCGCAAGCCGGAGGCGTCCGCGCAGGGGCGCCACCTCGAAGTTCGGCTTCTCCTCCCACATCCGGAGCGCCCACGGCTCGCCGCCCCCGACCTGCGAGCGCATCTCGAGCTCCGCGCCGATCGACCAGAAGCCGAGGAGCCCGATCCCGTACTGCCCCTGCAGGAGGAGCTCCCGCCGCTGCTCGGGCGTGAGGTTCCGCTTGCGCGAGTGACCGATGTGCGTGGCCACGTAGGCGAGCGCCTCGGACCGCGCGAGCTCGGGGATCACACCCTCGCCGTCGTCGAGCACGCGGAGCGTCGCCACCCCGCGCTCGCGCACGCGCGTGATCGTCACCGCGCGAGCCTGCGCGTCAAGCGAGTTCTGTACCAGCTCGGCGAGCGCCTTCCGCGGGTCGGTCTGCGATCGGGCGAGCCAGCGGATCAGCTCGAAGGGATCGGCGGCGCGCAGCCGTCCGGTGCGGACGTCGGGGCGGGCCTGGCGGGGCATGGGCGCGGGAGTCATAGCGCGATTCCCCGGGGAGGCTCCAGCCGTGCGTGGCCCCGCGGCGGCGTGGAGCGGGAGCGATGCGCGCCACCGTGGGAGGGCCTCGAGCGGCTTCTGCGCCACGCGACGGCCGAGTGGGAGCGACGGCCCCGGCATCGAGACCCGATCTTCGAGCGCGACGGCTGGCGATGCGCCGTGCCCGCGTGCACGGCCCGGGCGAGCCTGCAGGACCACCACGTGATCTACCGCTCGCACGGCGGCGACAACGCGCGCGACAACCGGGTGGCCATCTGCGCCGCGCACCACCTGAACGGCATCCACCGCCTCCGCATCCGCGTCAGCGGAGTCGCCCCCCATGACCTCACGTGGGAGATCGGCTTCCGCCGCGGCCGGCCGCCCCTTCTCCGCACGCACGGCGACCGCTATCTGGACACACCCTGAACCGGCGTACGCCCCGCTGCTTGCGAGCCCCGCGCGCGTCCCCGTACGATGGGGCGCGATGATGATCCGCCCCGGCGTCTCGGCCGTCATCCTCGGCCCCGAGGGCGTGCTCCTCCAGCACCGCTCCGACAACTACCTCTGGGGCCTCCCGGGCGGCGCCGTCGAGCCCGGCGAGTCGGTCCGCGAGGCGCTCGCGCGCGAGGTGCGGGAGGAGACGGGCCTCGAAGTGGAGCCCCTCCGCCTGGTCGGCGTCTACTCCTCGCCCGAGCACCATCAGATCATCACCTACCCCGACGGCAACGTGATCCACTACGTGAGCTCGTGCTTCGAGTGCCGGATCACCGGCGGGACGATCGCCTGCGGCCCCGAGTCGCTCGCCTGCGCGTGGTTCGATCCCGAGCGGCTGCCGCCCGACCTGATGCCGATCTCCAGTATCCGGATCCGCGACACGCTCGCCCGCGAGCTCGCGATCGTGAACGCGCACACCGACGAGCACGTGACCGTCCGCTACCGCCGCGAGGACGGCACCTACGACCCGGACGCGCTCGCCCGCCTCCGCCGCGTCTTCCGCTCGAGCGGCGACGCGCGGGAGCAGGACGTGTCGCTCCGCCTGATCGAGGTGCTCTCGCACGTCCAGAAGATGGCCGGCGGCCACCCGCTCGTCCTCCTCTCCGGCTACCGGAGCCCAACCTACAACCAGTCGCTCAAGAACCAGGGGAAGCAGGTGGCGGGCGGCTCCATGCACACCGAGGGGCTCGCCGCCGACCTCGCCTTCCCGCGCCCGCAGCTCCCGAAGCTCTGGCACCAGGTCCGCGACCTCGACTGCTGCGGCGCCGGCTACTACGCGAAGGAGGGCTTCCTCCACGTCGACGTCGGCCGGCCGCGGTTCTGGGAGGCGACGACGTCGCGGGTGGATGAGAACCTGTCCGCGGGGAATGCGCGGATGTTCGCGCGGACGGAGTTCGATCGGTACGTCGGGGGCGAGCCGATCTCGGTGACACTCCACGCGCTCACCGTCCCGCCAGTGCAGGTTGCTCGTGTGGCGAAGCTCCTGGGCGACGGGGGCGTCCA
>VBLA01000282.1 GCA_005879245.1 Deltaproteobacteria bacterium | reverse complement strand
CCGAGTATCACCCCCTCCTCTGCGCCTCGGTAAGGGAAGCGGATCCGGGTCCGAAGCGTGGCCAAATGGCGGGCTATCGTGGCGGTATCTGCGCCGATCTCGCCCACGAGGGCGGTCCGATGCGCCTGTTCAGCCCGCTTCCTGGCGGTCGGCCTGGGGCGACATCGGGAGCCAACCGCGCGAAGCAGCAACGGATCTCGCCCGCTGACGCGGAATTACCGCAAACTTTGAAGCCGAACCCTCGTGTTTCTCGTACTGATTCTCGCCTTCTCATAGAGCGCGACTCGGACCTTGAAGCGTACGGGCCGCAGGCGTTATCGAAGAGCTTCACCGAAGTCCCCCATCAGCTCCGCCCGTCGCGGGTGCCCTTCGACACACCGCTCGATCACGTTCATGCGGAACTGGACGTTTGCCCGGTGGCGCGGGCCCGCCTGCGCCGCGACGATCGCGTCGCGGGCGCGGTCGATGACCGCCTTCCCGGGAGCCGGCTCGCCCGTCAAGCCGGCGAGACGGCGGCAGCGGAGCTCGGCCAGCGCCGTCGCCAGATAGCCGACGTGCGGCGTCTCATCCTGCTGGATGTACTCGATCAACGTCCGCGACTCGTCGTGGCGGGGGAAGAGCGTCCGGTCGCCGAGGACCTCGCGCGCCCAGCGGAACGCCTCGACGGCGAAGACCTCGACCACGAGGACGCCCATCATGCGGAGGATGAGCGCCTCCGTGTCGAAGGGGATCTCGGAGAGGACGCGCGGCGAGCCGGCGGGCGTCACGCTCGAGGCGAGGTCCTTCGGGATTGGCGGGCGGTCGAGCGCGACGTCGCGCGCCAGCTCCCACATGCGGCGGTGGCCAGCCTCGTCGCGGGCGTGGGCCTCGAAGAGCGCGCCCAGGTGCGTGAGGGCCGTGCCGTCGATCGGGTCGAGGACGCGCTCGACGAGCGGCGGAAGGGCGACCAGGCGCAGCACGTCGCCGCCGAAGCCCTCGACCAGCGCGATGATGGTGAGGATGCGGACCAGCGGGACGGTCACGCCGTGGCGGACGAGGAGTTTCGTCTGCTCGACGCCCGGGAAGTGCGGCGGGACGCGTGCGCTAATGGGGTCGAGCACGGCGGCGAGCTCGCCCGCGGGGAGGTGCGCCTGCCAGGACGCGATGGCCGGCGCACGCCAGAGCGTTCGGGGCGAGACGTAGCGGCCGCCGACGAAGCCGCCGTGGCAGGGGACCCCGTCGAGCGCGAGCGGGTGCTCGTAGGCGTGCTCGGCCAGGAGCTCGTCAGAGCTGTACTCGGTGCGCATCGCGCCCTCCCCTTTCGCGTCTCAGGAGCGACGTCGCCGCGCCCGATCGCCACAGCAGCCGCCAGCCGGATGGCCGCGCCGCGGCGGCCGCGAGGAGCGGGAGCGGGTCGAAGTAGCTGACGCGCTCGACCGCCTTGCCGTCGTCGCGGAGGCAGAAACGGTCGACGAGGGGCCACTCGAACGGGCGGCCGCCGATCGTGGCGAGGAGGCGGAACTCGATGAAGACGACGTTACCGTTGCTGCTCCATCGTTCGACCTCGCCGCGGATATCGGGCAGCCACACGAAGATGGGACGGAACGTGCGGCGCACCGCATCGAGGCCGCGCATCGGCGGCGCGAGCGGCTGGACCAGCTTCACGTCCGGCGCGAGGACCGTCGCGAAGCCGTCGAGAGACGGCGCCGACCAGAAACGGCGGAAGCCGTCGACGAAGTCAGCGGCGGACGGCACGCCCCCCCAGAACCACGCCGGGCGAGCTGAAGCCAGTAGGGTCGGCGTCAGCGAATCTCGGCGGCGGTCGAGTCATACGGAGCGGCTCGGCCGGCCACCGGCCGGGCGTGCCGACGCCTCGGGCCGACGCCCCCGCGAGATCGGCGCAGATTCCGCCACGATAGCCCGCCATTTGGCCACGCTTCGGACCCGGATCGGCTCCGATCTCGCGGGGGATCGCGGCCTCGAGCGGAGAACGAGGGGGCATTCTGCACGGATCGTCCTGCTGGCGACGCAGGGCAACTGGGCAATAGGCCACAGCTTTGCGGAGGTGGCGACGGAATTACGCCGGCTTCGCCGTCAGCCTTCAGCGGGGCGGCTCCGCGCTCAGCAGCGAGCCGACCAGTGTTCCCGGCCCCTGTTTGTGCCAGCGGAAGCCCGCCACCACGCAGTCCGCGACGTGCGTGCTTGACCTTGATCATCACGCGCTTGCCGGGCTGATAGGTCGTGCTCTCGTGCTTGGCGATCACGCCGTCGAGCCCGGCGCGCCTTCGAAGCGATGGAACCACGCCTCGGCCACCGACCGCTCGCGACGGCAGGGGGTGAGATGGACGCCACCCGTGGTCCGCCCGAGCGCCTGCTCCAGACGCAGGCGGCGCTCGGCCTGCGGGCGGGAGCGGAGGTCGCGGCCGTCTCCGGCGAGCAGGTCGAACGCCACGAAGGAGGCCGGCGTCTCGGCGGCGAGCTTCTTCACCCGCCACGCCGCCGGGTGCAGTCGCAGCTGCAGGGCGTCGAAGTCGAGCCCACGCTCGGTGGCGATCACGATCTCGCCGTCGACCACGCACCGAGCTGGCAAGCTGGTGCGAAAGCCCGCTTCCAGCTCAGGAAAGTACCGGTCGAGCGGCTTCAGCTCACGGCTCTGGATGTAGAACCGGTCGCGGTCGCGGAACACGATGGCCCGGAAGCCGTCCCACTTGGGCTCGAACAGCCAGCCGTCGCCCGCGGGCAGCTCCGTCGCGAGCTTCGCGAGCATCGGCTCGATCGGGAAGCCCGCGGCCGCGTCTTTCGTTCCCATCAGCGAGCGCCCGCACGGCGCGCCGCGATTCGGCCTTCGGCGGACGCCCAACCCGCCTCGAAGGGGTGCCCCGGCTGGTCGAGGTCGATCACCAAGGGCGCGTGGTCGGACGGAATGGGCCTGCCTTTGCGCGCCTCGCGGTCGATCTCCGCCCACACCGTGCGCCCGGCGACCGGGCGCGTCGCCAGCAGGTGGTCGATGCGCATGCCGAAGTTCTTGTGGAAGTTGCCGGCGCGGTAGTCCCACCAGGTGTAGCGGCCGGGCTCGGGATGGTGCTGCCGATAGACGTCGATCAGCCCCCAGCGGCAGAGCCTCGCGAACGCGTCGCGCTCCGCCGCGGAAACGTGGGTCCCGCCGTGGCAGACCTGCGGGTCCCACACGTCGATGTCTTCGGGCGCGTTGAGATCGCCACCGAGGGCCAGAGGTTCGGCAGGGTCTGCGGCCTCCGCGAG
>VBLA01000310.1 GCA_005879245.1 Deltaproteobacteria bacterium | reverse complement strand
CGGCGAGGTAGCCCTCGAGTCGCTTGCGCGCGGCGCTGAGCACGTCAGGCGCCTCCGCGATGCCACCGACCAGCCGCACGAGCGCCGCCCTTCTGAGACGCGTCGCATCGTCCTCGTCCGCAGCCGCGTGCCAGCCGAGCCGCTCGAGCTGCTGCCCGAAGCGGCCGGCGAGCCAGCGCCGGAAACGCTCCTGGAGCGGGCTCCCGGGCTCCACGATCTGCTCGTCGATCACCCCGAGCGCTCCGCCGAGACCGTCGAGGACGTCGTAGTCCGTCTCGTCGCCGAGGGCGTCGGCGACGTCGAGAAAGCCGTCGATCGTGGCGCGGCCCGCACGCACGAGCGCCCACTGGTCGCCGGCGAGGGCGAGCCGCTCGACCGCGGAGAGCGTATCCGCGAGGTTCGCGAGGAGCGCGGCGCGGTCCGCGGGATCGTGCAGCACGCGGTAGAAGCCGCCCGCCTCGGCGTTGCCGAAGTACCAGGCGAGGCGCGCCGCGGCGGGCAGCGTGACCTCTGCGGACGCCTTGTCGACCAGGAAGCGCTCGACCGACGGACCGTCCTCGGCGCCCCACTTGACGACGAGCGGCAGCGGCCACCGGGCCCGGCGGCGCGCCGCGGGCACGCGCGGGTCGGCGAAGAAGCGCTCCTGGCGGACACGCAGCATCTTCGCGCCCTTCCCCGGCACCGGGCCGAGCGTCACGAGGGGGAATCCCGCCTGCGTGATCCAGGCGTGTGCGACGCGCGTGACCTGGCGACCCGAGGCCTCCTCCAGCGCCCGCCAGAGGTCGGCTGCGACCGTGTTCCCGTCCCGATGGCGCCGCATGTAGAGCCGCACGCCGTCGCGGAAGAGCTCGGGGCCGAGGTAGTGCTCGATCATGCGGACGACCGCCGCCCCCTTCTCGTAGGTGATCGCGTCGAAGTTCTCGGTCGCCTCCGCGACGCTCCGCACGGTGGCGTAGATGGGGTGCGTGCTCGCGAGCGCATCGAGGGCGAGAGCGCCCCCGCGGTCGTGCTCGAAGCCCTGCCAGAGCCGCCACTCCGGGCGCCAGTCGTCGACCACGCGGTACGCCATCCAGGTGGCGAACGCCTCGTTCAGCCAGAGGTCGTCCCACCATGCCATGGTGACGAGGTCGCCGTACCACATGTGGGCGAGCTCGTGGGCGATCACCTCGGCCGCGCGCTTCCGCTCGCTGAGCGACGCGGTGGCCGGATCGAGGAGGAGCAGCGTCTCGCGGAAGAAGACGGCGCCCGCGTTCTCCATCGCGCCGGCCTCGAAGTCGGGGACGGCGACCAGGTCGAGCTTGCCGTAGGGGTACGGGATACCGAAGTAGTCCTCGAGACGGCGGAGCGCCTCGGCGGCGGCCTCGAGGCCGAAGTCGACCAGCTGTCCCTTCCCCGGCACGTGCCAGATGCGGATCGGCGTCTGCCCCGCCTGACGGATGGGGGAGGCCTCGAGCGGCCCGACTGCCAGCGCCAGGAGGTAGGTCGAGAGGGGTGGTGTACGCGCGAACCGGACGATCCGTTTGTTCCCTCGGCCCCCGGCCGACTCTTCGCGCTCGACCGGGCCGTTCGAGACCGCGGCGTGCTCGCTCGCGATCGTGACCGCGACCTGGAAGCGGGCCTTGAAGGCCGGCTCGTCGAAGCAGGGGAGGACGCGGCGCGCGTCGGCCGCCTCGCACTGGGTGAAGGCGAAGCGGCGCCCGCCGGCCTGGGCGGCGTAGAAGCCGCGGAGGTGCTGATTGAGGGCACCGGCGAAGCGCAGCCGGACGATCGCCTCGCCGGCCGGGAGCGGGCGGGCGAAGCGCAGGGTGACGGTCTCGTCCGCGCGCTGGAGACTCGTCCGCGCCGGGACCTCCCGGCCGCCGACCTCGGCCGCCGCACGCTCGATCTTCAGGTCCGCGGCGTGGAGCGTGACCGCGGCGCGCGCGCGGTCGAGGCGCATCGTGATCCGGACCTCGCCCGAGAACCGGCCGGCGTCGAGGTCGGGCTCGAGATGTAGATCGTACTCCGTCGGACGAACGTCGCGGGGCAGACGGAAGCGGGATGGGCGGCGGCGGGCGTCTGGCATCGGGTCACTCGCAAGCCGCTCAGAGCTTCGCGATCACCTGCTCGCCGAACCGCTCCATCGTCGCGAGATCGCCGAACCGGCAGAAGAAGTAGGAGACGCCGGGATCCGCGACACGGGCGGCGAGCTCGTCGCGGCAGCCCGCGGGGTCGCCGACCAGCACGCTCGGCGAGTGCCGCGCGGCGCCGAGGTCGTCGAGGCCCATCATCTGCGCCATGCCGGCGAGCATCGCGTCGGCGGAAGCGCGGTCCGTGCCGAGCGTCACGAACAGGAATTGCGAGAGCGCGATCGCCTTGGGGTCCCGGCCGGCAGCCCGCGTGTATTCGTGGAGCATCGCCGCGCGCCGGCGGTACTCGGAGAGGTCGAACTTCATGGCGTCGTCGAGGTCGAGCTTCCCGATGCGCCCGCCCGTCGGGGGAATCAGGTTCACGATGTCGGCGTGCTCGGCCGCGACGCGGAGCAGCGCGGGCCCCGAGCCGCCGAGCATGATCGGCGGCCGC
>VBLA01000309.1 GCA_005879245.1 Deltaproteobacteria bacterium | reverse complement strand
GTCCGGGACAGGGAGCACCGACCCGTGGTGGACCACGACATCCTCCGCGTACCCGCCACCCGCGAGGAGCGCCATGACTCGCTGCCCCCGCGCGAAGCCGCGGACCGCGGCGCCGCACTCGACGACCGTCCCGGCGCACTCGAGGCCGAGAATGGGTGAGGCCCCGGGGGGTGGCGGGTAGAAACCCTGGCGCTGGAGGAGATCGGCGCGGTTCACGGCGGTGGCGGCGACCCGGATGCGGAGGTCTTCGGGGCCGAGCGGCGGCGAGGGAGCCTCGCCGAGTACGAGGACGTCCTCGTCGCCCGGTTCGCGGACGAGGATGGCGCGCATGTCGCGGCACACCATGATCGAGGGTGGCGAGTCAACGGGACCCTCGCGCCGCTTGACCGCTGACCGCCGCCCACGTACGGGAGGGCGCCTCGGATGGTCTTCCTGATCGGCTCCGTCGCGCTGGGGTTTGTCATCGCGGCCTGGCGGCTCGCGCGCCGCCTCGGCATCGCCGAGCGAGAACTTCGCGAGGTTCGCCTCCTCGGGCGCGAGCTCCAGGAGCTCCGCGACGAGGGCGGGCGAGCGCTCGCCGTGACGCGCGCTCACCTGGCGGCGGTGGCGGCGGGTGAGCCCCCGGAGCGAAACGCCATCCTCGGCGGCATCGCGTACCGTGACGTCCAGCCGGCTGAGGCGCTCGCCCTCTACGACGGGAGCCCGGCGCTCGTCGTCGTCGACGTGCGGACGCGCGAGGAGTACGCGAGCGGCCACATTCCCCGGGCGCGGCTCATCCCGCTCGACGAGCTCGAGCACCGGCTCGGCGAACTCCCGCCGCGCGACGCGCCGATCCTGGTCCACTGTGCCGCGGGGGGGCGGAGCGTCGCGGCCTGCGAGACGCTCGGGCGGCACGGCTATACGCGGCTCCTCAACCTCGTCGGGGGGTTCCACGCCTGGTGCGGGCCGCGGGAGCAGGACGGCGCGCCAGGATCGTCTGACCGCCCGGATGCGACGGGTCGTGCTGCGGTCGCCTTCGGTGGCGGTCCGGTCAGCGAGGCGGCGGTCGTGGCGGCGATCCGCGAGTGCTTCGACCCCGAGGTCCCCGTCAACGTCTACGACCTCGGGCTCATCTACGGGATCGACATCGCCCCCGGGGCGATCGCCGTGCGGATGACCCTCACGTCCGAGGGCTGCCCCTCGGCGCGCTCGATCCCCGAGGAGGTGCGGCAGAGGATCGTCGCGCTGGGACAGCCGAACGTCACCGTCGAGGTCGTCTGGGATCCCCCCTGGCACCCGGCGCGCATCAGCCCCGAGGGGAAGCAGAAGCTCGGGCTCGCGTAGGCGAGCTGGACGACCGCCCTGGACTTCCGACCGCGGCCCGGCGTAGCGTCGGGCGCACACCCCGCACGGAGGATCGCATGGACTTCAATCCATCGCCCACGGTTCGCGAGCTGAAGACGCGCATCGCGGCGTTCATGGAGCGCCACATCTTCCCCGCCGAGGCGGAGATCCTGGCCCAGAACGACGACATCCGGCCCGGGGTCCCGTACCCGCCGGCGCTCCTGCCCATCCGGCAGCGAGCCAAGGCGGAAGGGCTCTGGAATCTCTTCCTGCCCGACAAGGAATACGGCGCGGGCCTCACCAACTGGGAATACGGGATCCTCTGCGAGCTCATGGGGCGGAGCTTCGCCGCCCCGGCCGCCTTCAACTGCGCGGCGCCGGACACCGGCAACATGGAGATCCTCGCGGAGTTCGGTAGCGCCGAGCAGAAGAAGCGGTGGCTCGATCCCCTCCTCGCAGGCGACATCCGGAGCTGCTTCTCGATGACGGAGCCCGAGGTCGCCGGCTCGGATCCCACGCTCCTCCGGACGCGGGCAGTGCGCGACGGCGATCACTGGGTGATCGACGGGCACAAGTGGTTCACCTCGGGTGCGATCGGCGCCAGTGTGGCGATCGTCATGGCGGTGACGGATCCGGAGGCGGCCCCGCACCTCCGGGCGAGCATGATCGTCGTCCCGATCGACACGTCCGGTCTCAACATCGTGCGGCCCGTGCCGGTCATGGGGCACGCCGGCGGGGGCGGGCACTGCGAGATCCGCTACGAGGGCTGTCGCGTGCCGGCCGCGAACCTGCTCGGGCCCGTGGGCGGCGGCTTCGCCATCGCCCAGGCGCGGCTCGGCCCGGGCCGTATCCACCACTGCATGCGGGCCATCGGCGGCGCCGAGCGCGCGCTCGAGATGATGTGCCGGCGCGCCAACACGCGGGTCGCCTTCGGGAGCCTGCTCGCCGAGAAGCAGTTCGTCCAGGACATGATCGCCCTGTCGCGGATGGAGATCGACCAGGCGCGGCTCCTCGTCCTCCACGCCGCGTGGAAGATGGACACGGTCGGCAAGAAGGAGGCGCGACAGGAAATTTCGATGATCAAGGTCGTGGCGGCGAACGTCTACATGAGCGTCCTCGACCGGGCGATCCAGGTGCACGGCGCCCTCGGCGTGTCGGACGACACCCCGCTGGCGCGGATGTGGCGCGAAGGGCGCATGCTCCGTCTCGCCGACGGGCCCGACGAGGTGCACAAGCAGGTGATCGCCCGCCGCGAGCTCGGGCGATTCCGGTAGGCTGGCCCCGCCTCTCGCCGGCACCGGGCCGGGAGCGGTCGGTTGAGACGAAGAGGGGCGGACCGGTGAGCACCGGCCCGGGCAACACGGGTCGTGATACGGGCGGCTCGCGATTTTTCTATTGTCGGACGCCCTCTGGAGCTGATAGGGCTCGCGGAGAACCTTAACCCGAACCCGGGGTCCCATGGCCTTACTGCCTCGTCTCGTCGCTCACGGCGCACTGGCCCGGCGCCGGTCTCTGGCCGTCCTGCTCCTCCTGCTCGGTGCCGGAGGGGTCCAGGCAGCGTCCTCCTTCGTCGAGTTCGAGAGCGGCCAGGTGCGTCCCCTGGCCCTCTCGCCCGACGGCCACCTCTTCGCCGTCAACACCCCGGACAACCGCCTCGAGATCTTCGACGTGAGCGGTGGAGGCCTCGGGACGCATACCTCGGTGCCCGTCGGCCTGGAGCCGGTGGCGGTCGCAGCCCGGTCGAATACCGAGGTATGGGTCGTCAACCACCTCTCCGACAGCGTGAGCATCGTCGACGTGAGCTCGTCGCCGCCCCGCGTTACGCGCACGCTCCTCACCTGCGACGAGCCGCGCGATATCATCTTTGCCAACAATCGCGCCTTCATCACCACGGCGCGCCGCGGGCAGAATTGCCTCGGGGCGGGCGGCGTGCCCGTCGACCCGATGCTCATCACGTCGGGCGTGGGGCGCGCGCTCGTGCAGGTGTTCGACCCGGGCAACCTCGGCGCGTCGATGGGTGGCACGCCGCTCACGACCATCACGCTGTTCGGGGACACGCCGCGCGCTTTGGCGGTGAGCCCGGACGGGAACACGGTCTACGCGGCGGTCTTCGACTCGGGGAACCAGACGACGGCCCTCAGCGAGGGGGTGGTTTGCAACGGCGGCTCGGGGGCCGGCTCCTGCAACGGCAGTCTCTACCCCGGTGGTCTTCCGGCGCCGAACCCCAACAACTGTAGCGGGCAGCCGCAGGCGGAGACGGGCCTCATCGTGAAGTTCGACTCCGGGAGCAGCGAGTGGAGGCGTCGAGACGGGCGTCCCCTATTCCGGCGTCGGCACGGTGATCTTCGACCTGGCCGTGAACCCAGTGAGCGGCAAGGTCTACGCCACCAACACCGACGCGCGGAACGAGGTGCGGTTCGAGGGGAATGGCGGCGGGTGCACGCCGCACCAGACGGTGCGCGGCCACCTGCACGAGGCGCGGATCAGCGTGCTCGACGCTGGCGTCGTCAGCCCCCGCCACCTGAACAAGCACATCGACTACAGCGTGGTCCCGAGCCCGGCCGGGGTGAAGGACAACAGCCTGGCGATCCCGGTGGGCATGGCGGTCACCGGCGACGGGGCGACGCTCTACGTCACGGCCTTCGGTTCGAGCAAGGTCGGCCGGTTCACGACCGCCGGGCTCGAGAACGACACCTTCGTGCCCAGCTCCGCCAGCCACATTCCCGTGAGCGGCGGCGGGCCGAGCGGCGTCGTGCTGAACGGGAATCGCCTCTATGTCTTGACGCGTTTCGACAACGCGATCTCGGTCATCGACACCAGCTCGGTGCCCGGGACGGAGACCGCCCACCAGCCACTGTTCAACCCCGAGCCGGCGAGCGTGGTGAGCGGGCGCCCCTTCCTCTATGACGCCTACAACACCTCGAGCAACGGCGAGGCGTCATGCGCGGCCTGCCACATCTTCGGCGACTTCGACAGCCTCGCCTGGGACCTGGGTGATCCCTCGGGCACCAACGCGACCGACAACAATCCGCGGCGGGTCGACGTGCCGATCATCTTCTCCACACCCGAAGAGTTCCGCTCCCTCAAGGGACCGATGACGACGCAGAGTCTCCGCGGCCTCGCCAATCACGGCCCGATGCACTGGCGCGGCGATCGCCAGGGGCCCGCGGGGCAGACGCTGGACGAGGACCTCGCTTTCAAGGCGTTCAACGTCGCGTTCGACGGCCTGCTCGGCCGGGGCGGGCCGATCCTGACGAGCGACATGCAGAAGTTCACCGACTTCATCCTCCAGGTGACCTATCCGCCGAACCCGATCCGCGCCCTCGACAACTCGCTCACCCCCGACCAGGCCGCGGGCCGCGACTTCTACTTCAACACCAATCCCTCGGACACGTTCGAGTCCTGCAACGGCTGCCACTTTCTCAACCCGACCCTCGGTTTCTTCGGCACCGACGGCCTCTCGAGCTTCGAGAACGAGCCCCAGCTCTTCAAGATCCCGCACCTCCGGAACGCCTACCAGAAGGTCGGCATGTTCGGCATGCCAGCGGTTTCGTTCTTCGACGCCGGCGACAACGGCGCGAAAGGTCCCCAGGTGCGGGGTTTCGGGTTCCTCCATGACGGGAGCGTCGATACCCTCTTCCGTTTCCACCACGCGGTGGTTTTCAACCCCCACGACGCATTCCCCCCCTTTCCGGCGAACGCGGGCTTTCCCCCCGGACCGGAGGGCGACACGCTCCGCCGGCAGGTCGAGCAGTTCGTCCTCGCCTTCGACAGCAACATGGCGCCGATCGTCGGCCAGCAGATCACGCTCAGCAGCACGAACGGGCCTGCGGTTGGGCCGCGCATCGACCTGCTCAATGCACGTGCCGCGGTCGGCGAGTGCGACGTCGTCGCCAAGGGCTCGCTCGCGGGTGAGGAGCGCGGCTGGTACCGCCTCACGGACGGGACGTTCGTGAGCGACTGTGCGGGGGATTCGCACCTGACCGACGCCGCCCTGCGGGCGCAGGCCGGCACCGCGAGCCAGGAGCTCACCTACACGTGCGTCCCCCCGGG
>VBLA01000308.1 GCA_005879245.1 Deltaproteobacteria bacterium | reverse complement strand
TCGCCTGCACGAGCGGCAGATGCACGGCGAGTACCAGCGCGAGCAGCAGGTAGGTCGCGCCGTCGAGCACGATGAAGCCGAGCCAGACGCCGATGCCGAAGAAGATCATGTCCTCTCTGATCCCGAAATGCACCGGCGCGCTCGCGGCCGACTCGATCGCGGCCTTGACCTTGGTGAACAGCAGCACGAACGCGACGAGCACCGCCGCCGTAATGGCGATGCCGAGATCGCGTGCCGGGATATATTCGGCGAGGAGCGCCCCCACCGCCGAACCGAGCGTCACGGACGGCAGCACGCGGAGCGCCATTCGCCACGGAATCTGGTTGGCACGCTGGAACGTGCCCGTCGCCGTCATCGCGCCGACGAGGACCCCGAGCCGATTCGTCGCGTTGGCGGCAATGGGATCGAGCCCCATCATCATCAGAATCGGTAGCGACACCGCAGAGCCCGACGACGCCACGGTGTTGAGGAACCCGCAGACGAGCCCGGCAAACGCTCCGAGAGCGAGCATCTCCGGCGCGAGCGACGAGACATCGAGCATGCGTGAGCGTTGCCCAGTGGGCGCGCGACCGCTTTGCCGAAGGATTGGCGCTTCACTCCGCCGGGCTGGCCCCTGGGCGGTGTGCGGTCGTGACGTCTAGTGGGAAATTGTCCCCGAATGTCTCCGGACGGGCGAAAAAGCCCGTCTACACGTTGAACCGGAAGTGGATGACGTCGCCGTCCTGGACCACGTAGTCCTTGCCTTCGAGGCGGAGCCTTCCCGCCTCGCGGCACTTCACCTCGCTCCCGTGGCGGGCGAAATCCTCCCAGCCGATCACCTCGGCGCGGATGAAGCCGCGCTCGATGTCGCTGTGGACCTTCCCGGCCGCCTTGACGGCGGTCGTGCCGCGACCGATCGGCCAGGCGCGACACTCGTCCTCGCCCGCGGTGAGGAAGCTGATCAGATCGAGGAGCGCGTAGCCGGCGCGGATGAAGCGGTCCCGGGCGCTCGCCTCGAGCCCCAGGTCGGCGAGGAAGGCCGCGCGGTCTCCGGGCTCGAGCTGAGAGAGCTCCGCCTCGACGGGGGCGGAGAGGACGAGACCCTCCGCGCCCTCGGCGCGTGCGCGCGCGGCGACGTCGGCCGGGAGCGGGCGTCCCGCCTCCGCCTCCGGGACGTTCATCACGACGAGCAGGGGCTGGAGTGACAGGAAGGCGAACCCGGCGAGCGCCCTGCGCTCGTCGGCAGGAAGGGAGAGCGTCCGGAGCGCCCGTCCCGCCTCGAGGTCCGTCACGACGCGCTCGAGGAGAACCTTCTCCCGCTCGTGCCCCTTCTCCTTCCGTACGCGCTCGAGCCGCTTCTCGACGACGGCGAGATCGGCGAGGACGAGCTCGGCGGCGAACGCCTCGAGGTCCTGGACGGGCGTCGGCGGCGCGCCGGTCAGATCCGGAAACCCCCGCACCACCTCGACGAGCGCGTCCGCGTCGCGGAGCTGCGCCACCGTCTCGGCGTCCAGGACGGCGCGGCGGCCGCCCGCGGCACGCGAGGGCGGGAAGTCGACGAAGTTCACCTCGGCATAGGTCGTCTTGCGCGGGGCGTAGTGGGCCGCGAGCGCGTCCACGCGGGCGTCGGGAACCTTGATGACGCCGAGGTTCCGTCGGCTCTCGCCCTGCGAGCCGGTCGGTGCCTGGAGGCCCGTCAGCGCGTTGAAGACCGTCGTCTTCCCCGCGCTCGCGAAACCGGTGAGCCCGACCTTCATGCGGCACCGCCCAGGGTCGCGGCCGCGAGGTGGAGGCCCGCGATCGTCTTCCCGTCGACGATCGTGCCGCTCCGGATCCAGGCGAGCGCCTCGGCGAGCGGCACGCGCGCGATCTCGGCGATCACCTCGTCGTGCTCGTGGTGATGGCCCTCGTCGCGGAGCCCCTCGGCCAGGAAGAGATGGATGCGCTCGTCGCAGAAGCCGGGGGTGGTGAGGATGGCGCCCAGGCGGCGGAGCCGCGTGGCGACGAGCCCCGCCTCCTCGCGGAGCTCGCGCGCCGCGCATGCCTCGGGCGCCTCGTCGGGCGAGGCGAGGACACCCGCCGGAAGCTCCCAGAGAAATCCCCCGGCCGCGTGGCGATACTGCCGGATCAGCACGACGCGCCCGAGGTCGTCGGCCGCCACGACCGCGGCGGCGCCGACGTGGTGCATCAGCTCGAGGTCGACCACCGTGCCGTTCGGGAGCGTGACGCGCTCGACCCGCAGGTCGACGATCCGCCCCCGATAGATCTCCCGGCGCATGGGTCCGGACATACCGGCTAGGCGCCGCGAAGAAAAGCGGCGGGCCACGGCGTGCACGGGTTGCCGGCGGATTCGGCCCATACTAAAGGGCCCGGCATGAACCGTCGCCAGGCGATCGCACTCGCGCCCGAGGAACGCCGCCGCTTCCTCGACGAGTCGCACACGATCATCTTGAGCACCCTCGACCGACACGGGTACCCTCACACGGTCGCCATGTGGTACGTCGCCGATCCCGACGGGACCGTACTGATGACGACATATGCGAAGTCGCAGAAGACCCTCAACGTACGCCGCGATCCGCGCTGCGCGCTGCTCGTCGAGAGTGGACGCTCGTACGAGGAGCTGAAGGGCCTCCTCATCCGCGGCCGGGCGACGATCGACGGCGACGTCGAGCACGTGCTCGACGTGCTGGCGCGGGTCCAGGCGAAGTACAACCCCGGCCAGCCCGCGGAAGGCCTCCGTGCTGCCATGCGCGGCCAGGCGTCGAAGCGGGTCGTGTTGCGCATCACGCCCGAGCACGTCGCCAGCTGGGATCACCGGAAGCTCGGCGGCGTGTATTAGGGACGCCTACATGAAGCTCGCGAACTGGGCGAGGCGCTCGACCCACTCGGGCGGGATGAGCGCCAGCTCGCCGCCGAATTGCTTGCAGTAGAGGACGATCTTCGCCGTCTCCTCGAGCATCATGGCGCGGGTCGCCGCGTCGCGCATCGTCTTCCCGACGGTCATGAGGCCGTGGCACTGGAGGATGGCGCCGCGGCTCACCTTGAGCGCCTCGCCGACGGCGTCCGCCAGCTCCTTCGAGCCCGGCATGAACCACGGCACGATCCGGGTGTCGGCGAGGAAGATCGCGTCCGTGTTGATGGGTGGGAAGGTCTGGTTCGTGATCCCGAAGGCAGTCGCCACCGGCGCGTGCGTGTGCACGGCCGCCGTGGCCTCGGGCCGCGCCTGGTACGAGGCCCAGTGCATCTGGTACTCGACCGACGGCTTGGTCACGCCCTCGCAGACCGTGCCGTCGGGACGGATGCAGACGAGGTCGTCGGCGCTGAGCCCACCCTTGTACATCTGGCTCGGCGTGATCCAGTAGAGCTCGGGATCGGCGCCGCGCGCGCTGATGTTCCCGCCCGTCGGGGTGAGAAGCCCCATCTCGAAGAGCTCGTTCGTGATCTGGATGATCTGCTGCTTCGCTTCCTGATCGGTCCGCATGGTCTCCTCTTCGCTCGCCGTCAGCCGCCGCGGAGCACCCGCCCTGGCCGGCGGTCGACCGGTACAGTGCGCTCCACCAGCGGCTCGCCGTTCACGAACACGTACTCGACGCCCTCCGCGCCCTGGAGGAGCCGGCGCTGCCCGCCCGGAAGGTCATGGACCACCTGGGTGGGGCGGGTCGCGACCCGGGTGGGGTCGAAGAGCACGAGGTCTGCGGCGTATCCGGCGGTGAGCCGCCCGCGCCCGCGGATCCCGTAGCGCTCGGCGGGCACGCTCGTCAGGA
>VBLA01000307.1:2411-11050 GCA_005879245.1 Deltaproteobacteria bacterium | reverse complement strand
GCAGCAGGTAGTTGAGCTCGGCCCCGTCGGCCTGCGACTCGCCCCCGACGTAGTCGTTCAGCGCGATCGGCCGGTTCACGAAGGGCAGGTCATGGTCGTGAAACTTCGAGAGCCGGCCGAAGTCGGCGAAGAACCGGCCGCCCTTGAAGGTGAGGTTGTACGGCAGGGATGTGGTCACGATCGCCGCCTCCTCGACGTCGAAACCCCCTTGGTTGCTGCCGGTGATGATGGCGTAGCCACGAGCGAAGGGGTCGACGGACGCCGAGATGCCGAGCTCTGCCGCGCGGAGCTCGAAGTTGCCCCGCTCGTTGCTGCCGTAGGACCCCACGGTGTCGATGATGAGGCCGATCGCCGGGTTGAACTGCGACGGGAACGTCTTGTTGGCCGCCGTGAGGCTCGGCTGGATGCGGCGCATGATCTGCTCGGTCACCTGGCGCTTGATGCGTTCCTCCTCGGCCTCGGCAGTCGAAGTCGGCGGCGGAGCCGGTACCCCCGGCGCCGCGACCGCCGGCTTCCCGGCCGCCAGCTTGTCGATGACCGCCTGCTGCTTCTGGATGATCGCCTCCTGCTTCTTCATCTGCCGCTGGACCTGTCGAAGCTGTTCCTTCATCGCCTCCAGCTCCTGGCGGAGCTGGTCGGGCTGGCTTGTCTGTCCCCCTGAAATCACCGGCTCGACCGCCATCGCAGCCACCAGCAACGCGGCCACGAACGGGCGTCGTCTGAACACGCGCTCCATCCGCTCCTCCTTGGCTCTCGCACTCCGAGGGATCCTGTCGCCACGGGTCCGCGAGCGCCGGGAGGGCGCGGACGGGTGCCGCGGCGGCCTAGGTGTGCGCTACGAGCGAGGAGCCCGGAGGGGCGCGGCCCGTCCGGGGCGAGCGGCGCTGCGGCTCGCTGGCGGGGGTCGGGGCTTCGAGCCGAGCAGGCGCTGCCGCGACGATCGGTACGGCAGCGGGGCTGGCGCTCCCGACCGACGGCGCGTGATGCGCCGCGATGCACGTCGCGCACGTGGTCGACGTGCTGCCGCTCTGGTGCGTGTGGGCGCGCGCCGCGAGAGGAACCAACAGCAGCGCCACCAGGAGCAGCACCCGGGACACGCGTCGGCGGTGCCGACTTCGCTGCATGCTCAGCGGCCGGCACTAGCAGGTGGACAGGGGGCTGTCAAAGACGCGTCGGGAGTGCATCCGCGGATGGTACCACCGCCCGAGCGTAGCAGAGCGGCACGACGAACAGGTTGAGACAGGTCGAGGTGACGAGCCCACCCACGATGACGAGCGCCATCGGCTGTTCGATCTCGCCGCCGGCGCGCCCGCCGAGGGCGAGGAGCGGCACGAGCGCGATCCCCGTCACGAGCGCGGTCATGAGGATGGGCGCGAGGCGATCGGCGGCGGCGACGACCAGCTCTCGGGCGGCGAGCGGTCCGCCATGCTCGCGCTCGACGTGCTGGAAATGGGCGACGAGCACGATCCCGTTCCGGATCGTGATGCCGAAGACGGTGACGAACCCGACGATCGCGCCGAGGGAGAGCCGGCCGCCCGCCCCGAGGAAGAGGGCCGCGAGGCCGCCCACGAAGGCGAGCGGCACGTTCACCATGGTGAGCGCCGCGAGACGGGCTGACCCGAAGTCCAACAGGAGGAGCACGAAGATGCCGACGAGGACGAGGGCGCCGCGAGCGAGGAGTCGAGCGCGCGCCGCACGGGCCGCGGCGTACTCGCCGCCCACCTCGGCGTAGACCCCGGGTGGCAGCGGCGTCTCGGCGACGGCTCGGGTCACGTCGTGGGCCACCGCCTCGAGCGACCGGCCGCGCGCGTCGAGTCGCACGACGATCGTGCGCACGCCGTCCTCGTGTCCGATCGCCGTCCGCAGCGGGCCAACCCGTACGACCACGTCCGCCTGACGCTCCCGCTCGACCACCCGACCGACCGGAAGCCCCCCGAGCGTGCTGCGGAGCGCGCGCTCCATCGCGATGGCCGGTACGCCGAGCCGGAGCAGGTCGTCGTGCCTGGGTCGGATGCGGACGCCCGGCGCGGTGAGGGCCCCCGGCGCATGCACGTCGACGGCGCCCGGCACGGCCGCCACTCGCTCGCTCACCGAAACCGCCGCC
The DNA here is from genome assembly GCA_005879245.1 of Deltaproteobacteria bacterium. GTDB lineage: Bacteria > Desulfobacterota > Binatia > DP-6 > DP-6 > DP-23. The sequence goes on along the minus strand of VBLA01000307.1, from coordinate 8,946 downwards.
CGCTCGAGGTTGGTGAGATCGGTGCCGCGCAAGCGAACGACCAGCGCCGCACCCGTTCCCTCCAGGATCTCCTCGATGCGCTCGTTCAAGAATTGCTTGATGTCGAACGCGAAGCCCGCGAACGCTCGGACCTCGCGGTGGATCGCGTCGGTGACGCGCTCCGCGTCGGCCCCCGGCTCGAGGCGCACGAGGAGCTCGCTGCGCTCTGCGCCCCAGCTGTCCTCGGAGAGCGTCGAGCGCCCGATCTGCTGCGCGACCGACCGCACACCGGGGACGCCGAGCGCCGCCCGCGCGGCTGCCGCCCCGACCCGCGCCGACTCGGCAAGCCCGACGCCCGGCGCGCCCGTCATGTGCATGACGAAGTTCGTCTCGTGGAACTCGGGCAGGAACTCGAGGTGAAGGTATGGGACCAGCGCGATGCCGGTGAGGATCGCGAGCGCGCTGCCGGTCACCACCCGCAGCGGACGCGCGAGCGCCCGCCCGAGCGCGCGCTCGTACCGGGCACGGAGCGCACGCATGAGCCGCGGCGGCTCCTCGTGGCGTGCCACCGCCCCCGGGAGCAGCGCGAGCGCAAGCGCCGGCGTCACGGTGAGTGCGACGACGAGCGAGGCGAGGGTCGCGAGCACGTAGGCAGTCGCGAGCGGGCGGAAGAGTGCCCCCTCGAGCCCGCCGAGCAAGAAGACCGGCAGGAAGACGAGCGCGACCATGACCGTGGCGTACACGACCGCGCTCCGGACCTCCACGCACGCGGCGAGGACGACCTCGCGTGCGGAGGTGCCCGGGGGCGCCGCGCGGAGCCGGCGCCAGACATTCTCGACGTCGATGATGGCATCGTCCACCACCTCGCCCACGGCGATCGCGAGCCCACCCAGCACCATCGTGTTGAGCGTCGCGCCGGCGGCGCGCAGTATCGCGACTGCGGCGAGCAACGAGAGCGGGATCGCGACCACGCTCACGAGCACGGTCCGGAGGTGGCCAAGGAAGAGGAGGAGGACGATGAAGACCAGCACCGCACCTGCGAGCAGGGCGCGGCGCAGGTTCCCGACCGCATGCTCGATGAAGCTCGCCTGGCGGAACATCGCCTCCTCGATCCGCACGCCCGGCGGGAGGACGCGGACGACACTCCGGAGCGCCTCCTCGACCGCCCTCGTCACCGCCGGAACGTTCACGCCCGGTTGCTTAAAAACGAGGAGGAGGATTCCCGGCTCGCCGTTGACGAGCGCGTCACCCACCGGCACCGAGGGCCCCTCGCCGACCTCGGCCACGGCGGCCAGGGAGACCGGCACGCCGTCGCGCCCCGGAAGCGGCGCGACGGCGAGGTCGGCCGCGGTGCGCACTCGGCCGTCGAGCCAGGTGGGTAACCGCTGCCCGGCGCGATCGAGGAACCCGGATCCGGCGGCGGCATCCGCCTCGGCGGCGGCAGTGACAAGGTCATCCAGGGTCGCCCGCACGGCCCACAGGCGTTCGGGCGTGGTCGTGATCTGGAGCTCGCGGACCGCGCCACCGTAGATCACCACGTTCGCCACGCCGGGGACCGAGAGAAGACGTGGCCGGATCGTCCACTCCGCAGCGTCGCGCAGCGTGAGGGGGGAGAGCTCGGGCGCGGCGCGGAGCCCGATGGCGAGGATCGTCGTGAGGGCGGAGGCGAGGGGTGCGACGGCGGGGCGGATGCCCCGCGGGAGGAGCTGGGCTGCGAGCGCCAGGCGCTCGATGACGAGCTCCCGGGCACGGTAGGGATCGATCCCGTACGGGAAGATCGCGGTGATGACGGAGAGGCCGGGCGCGGACGACGAGCGCAGCAGTGTCAGATCCGGCAGCCCGCCCAGAGCGCGCTCGAGCGGGGTCGTGACGAGGGCCTCGACGTCCTCGGCGGCGAGCCCGGGCGCCTCGCTCTGGATCTCGACGACGGGGGGCGCGAATTCCGGAAAGACGTCGAGCGGGGCCTCACGAGCCGCGTACAGACCCACCGCGAAGAGCGTGGCGGCGAGGAGGAAGACGACCGTGCGGTGTGCCAGCGCTGCGCCAACGACCCGCGAGACCATCGTCAGTCCTCGTCCGCGCCGCCGCCCGCCATGCGCGCCGCGGAGAGCAGGCTCGCGGCCCCCGTGGTCGCCACCCGGGCACCGGGCGAGACACCCACGACGATCTCGACCCGTTCGCCGCGCACCACTCCGAGCTGGACCGCACGCGGGGTGAAGCGCCCATCGCCGTCTTCGACGAAGACGACGGGCTGGGCGTCGTCGTAGACGACGGCGGCAACCGGGACGACGGGCGCGTCGTGCGACGCCCCGCTCTCCATCGCCACGGCGCCCGTCATGCCCGGGCGGAGCAGGTGGTCGGGATCCCGCAGGCGAAGACGAACGGGCGCGGAGCCCGTCGCCGGATCGACGTACCCGGGAGCGGCATCGACTTCCCCCGCGAAGGGCCGCCCGGGATAGGCGTCGGCCGAGAAGCGACAGGGCGCGCCGGCCTCCACCCGCCCGACATCACTCTGCACGACGTGGGCGATCGCCCACGTTTCCCCGGCCGCGAGCGGCGACCGATCTGGTGCCTCGCCGAAGGCTGCGAGCACCGCCCGGGCGCGGGTCGCGGCGGCCGCGGCGGCCGCCTGCTCGGCGCGGGCCGCCTCCAGCTCCTTGCGGGGTGCGACCGCCTGACCCAGCGCCTCGAGCCGGCGTACCTGCTGCTCGGCCAGCCGTCGGCGGGCCTCGGCCTCGGCGAGCTGGCTGCGCGCGTCGCGCACCGGAGGGGGTTCCCCCTCCGCCGCGACCTGGCCGAAGGCGCTCACGATGTCGCGCACGGCTTCGACCTTCACGACCACCGTCTCCATGCCCGGCACGGCCGGAGCACGCGGCGCGGGGCCGTGCTCCTCCTGGTCCGCGCGCTGGCACGCGAGCGCGAGGAGCGCCAGGAGCAGGAGCGGCGCCCGTCTCATGGGCGCTCCCCCAGCGCCTCGATCAGATCACTCTCCGCGATGTTGAGGTCGCGCCACGTATCGATCGCCGCGCCCTGCACCTGGAGGAGACGGTCCTGCTGGACGAGCACCTCGGGGAGCCCGAGATAGCCGGCCGCGAAAGCCCGCTCGATGTCTGCACGCGCGTGGCTGGCGGCGGGCAACGCGGCGTCCCGGTAGCGCGCCCACGCCTCCGCCGCGACCGCACGGCGCACGATCGCCACGTGCACCTGGCGCGGGATCTCGCCAACGAGGCGGTTCACCTCGGCGGCGGCGCCCGCGGCCTGCGCCCGGAGTGCGGCTTCGGTTCCCTGCTCGCGGTTCCACACCGGAAGTGGAATCGAGACCTCGCCGCCCACGATCCGTTCGTCGAGCAGCTCCTCGCGGTAGAAGCCGCGGAGCACCGGGTTGGGAACGAGGCCGCGGCGGTGGACGAGCTGCGCCTCGGCCGCGAGACGGGCCCGCTCCTCGCGCGCTCGTCGGGAGGTGCGCCGAGCGCGGCCGCGAGGTGGGCGAGCGCCACAGCCCGCTCGCTGTCCGCCGCGGCGAGCGTCTGCGCGGCGCGCGCCGTCTCCACCTCTGCCAGGCGGACGTCGAGGGCGCCCACGTCCCCCGCCCGTGCGCGACGGCGGGCCGTGTCGGCGATCCGGTCGGCGAGGGCGACGCCCTCGGCCGCGAGAACACGGTGCCGCTCGACCGCTGCGACGGCGAAGAAGGCGCGTCGAACCTCCCCCTCGACGAGTCGGCGGCGATCGGCGAAGGTGTGCTCCGCGTGCGCGACGTCGTAGGTCGCTGCTCCGACCCGCAGCCCCCGCTGCCCCCCGACCTCGATCTCCTGTGCGAGAGCCACCCCCCGGTCGAGCTGCTCCTCGCCCGGGGCGGTGTGGCGGGCGAGCTCCCCTGAGAGTACCGGGTTGGCCGGGAAGAGGCGCGCCTGGGCGAGTCGACCCCGCGCGGCGTCGAGATCGGCTTCGGCTGCGCGCAGCGCGGGGCTCGCGATCCGTGCACGCGCGAGCGCCTCCTCGAGGCTGAGAAGGTCCGCGCCCGCTGCCGCGGCCGCGAGTACCAACACGACAGTCGTCGCCAATGCGCCTCTCATCTCCCTCTAGCGAGAATCCCCATCCCGGCCGATCGAAGGGAGATCGAGCCGACCAATAGAGCTACCACTCTTCCATGAACTCACCATGAACCGGCGCGTCGGCTGGCGAATCCGGTCAGGCGCCGAAGCCCGGCCCCATGATCGGCAGGATCACCGTGACGGTCGTCCCACGACCCGGCACGCTGTCGAGTGCGATCTGGCCCCCGTGGCGGGCGGCGATCTCCTGACACAGCGCGAGGCCGAGACCGCTACCTGCAGTGGTCACCCCGCGCCCGCGCCGGAAGCGTTCGAAGACGAGCGTGCGATCCGCAGCCACAATGCCAGGGCCCCGATCGGTCACCTCGACCGTCGCGCTGCCATCTCGGGTGCCCGCGGTGACCGACACCTCGGCGGTGGGAGGGGTGTGCCGGAACGCGTTGTCAACCAGATTGAGCACCAGTCGCTTCAGAAGTGACGACGAGCCACGCACGCCCACACCCGTGCTGGCGTTCCAGGTGAAGGGCCGGCCCTGCTCCTGCGCCACCGGCTCCAGAGACTCCGCCACCTCGCGCACCAGATCATCGAGCTGGACAGTCTCGTCGCCCGAAGGCACGCCCGCCGTTCCGGCTTCCACCGCGCTCAGGGTGAGGAGGTCCTCCGTGAGTCGTCCGAGACGTTCGGTCTGCTCCAGCGCGTCGAGGAGCCCCTCGCGATACGCCTCCGGTGAGTGCGCCCGTCCGATGGTGACCTCGAGACGAGCCCGCAGGGCGGTCACCGGGGTGCGCAGCTCGTGGGCCGCATCCGCCGTGAACCGCCGCAGATGCCCCATCGCCGCCTCCAGGCGCCCGAGGAGGCGATTCAGGACCGTCGCCAGCCGGTCGACCTCCGTCGTGCGCCGCGGCACGAGGCGCCGATCGAGCGAGCCGGCCTCGATCGTCTCGAGCTCGGCAGCCACGCGCGCCAGCTCGGACGTCGCGCGCGAGGTCATCGCCCACGCGAGCATCGCGAGCGTCGCGAGAAGCCCCGTGGCGCCGCCGATGATCGCGAAGCGCGCGCGTCGCAGCAAGCCGACCTGCGCTCCGATGCGGACCGCGACCTCGCTCCAGCCCCCTCCCTCGACCGCATACCAGACCACGCGATAGGGATCGCGGCCCCCGCCGACGGTGGCGTAGTGGGTGGTCGCCTCGAGCGGCGGGACAAGCCCGGCGATTTCCGGTGGCATGCGGCCGGCTTCAGCCAGCGTCTCTCCTCCGGCCGCTGTTACGCGGATCAGCTTCCCGGGACCCGGCGCCGCTTCGCTGCCGACGTTGGCAACCGCCCTCTGCAGATCCTCGACCGGGGCAATGTTCCGAATCCGCGCCAGCGTCTCCGCCTCCTCCTCGATCGCCGCGTCGAGCGGGCCCCACACCGCCTGCTCGATGAGAATCAACATGCCGACGGCCGCCGCCACGACGACGACCGCGGCAATGCCCGTAAATACGAGCATCAGCTGCCAACGGAGGCTACGCGGCGCTCTCACCGTGATCGGCTGTCGAGAATGAATCCAGCGCCGCGGATGGTGTGCAGGAGGGGTGCCCGCCCGCCCCCTTCCAGCTTCCGTCGGAGACGGCTGACGTGCACGTCGACGAGGTTCGAGAGACCGTCGTAGCTCTCGTCCCAGCAGTGCTCGAGGAGCATGGTCCGGGTGACGAGCTCGCCCGCGTGCCGCACGAAGTACTCGAGGATCGCGAACTCCTTGGTGGTGAGCACGATCGGTACACCTCCCCGCCGCACCTCGAACCGGACCGGATCGACCTCGAGGTCGCTGATCCCGAGCACCGTCGCCGCCACCGGGATCCCCCGCCGCAGAAGCGCGCGGATGCGGGCTACCAGCTCGGGGAAGGCAAACGGCTTCTGAACGTAGTCGTCCGCGCCGCCATCGAGGCCTGCGACGCGATCCGAAAGGGCGCCCCGCGCGGTGAGAATGAGCACCGGGATCGGATCCTGCCGTTGGCGCAGCTTCCGGAGGAGGGTCAGCCCGTCGTTGCCCGGCAGCCCCAGGTCCAGCACCAGGAGATCGTAGGGATTGATGCCGAACGCATCGAGAGCGCACTCGGCGCTGCGGACACAGTCGACCGCGAAACCATGCGCGGTGAGTCCGTCGTAGAGCGCTGCGACGAGAGCTCGATCGTCTTCCACGACGAGGAGCCTCATGAATTCGTTCGGATAGCAGAGCGACCGGACCGCTGCCAGCACCACCGAAGCGCACTCCGGGGCGGCGGCTTCTCGGTCCGTTCTGCAACGCATGCTCTTCTGGTATACGAGCTATAATGTGCGTGTTCCGCGCCCCGATCACATATGATGGTGGGAGGGGCCGTGGTTGCCGCGGGCGAGCCCATCCTGGTGTCCATCGCCCTGGCATGGTGTGCCGCAACTACACTCAGGCCATCCGACATGAAAGAGTCCCGACTCACGCGAGACTACCCGGCCGGTTACGCAGCCTACCGGGGGACGATCGATCGCTG
>VBLA01000307.1:0-2405 GCA_005879245.1 Deltaproteobacteria bacterium | reverse complement strand
CAAGGCGGTCGCGCTGCTCTCGAGCAGTGGGTGATCGACGGGCCGCACGGCGGCGTTCGGTCGGAAAGGCACGCTCACGCTGACCGCGTGGCCATCAACCGGGAGTCGGCGTCGGGATGCGGCTGCTAGGTTGGGCCCTCCCCCGACGACCCACGATGCCGCACCGGGCCGCGCCGCTCGCCGGGGGAAGCCGCTGGTCCCGATCCCATTATCGCGTGGCCGTGGGTCTCCCCGTCGCCCTCACGTGTGTCTGGCAGGCGCAGCCAACGTCCCGGACGCTGGCCGCGGGTGCGGCGATCGCATTCCTCGGCGTCCTCGTCCGGGCGGTGGCGGCGGGCCAGTTGCGCAAGCACCAGACCCTCACCACCTCGGGCGTGTATGCCATCACGCGCAACCCGCTCTACCTCGGCACCGTGGTGATGGCCGCGGGATTCGCCCTGGCAACCGAACTCCTGGGTCGCCGCCAGCTTGATCGCTGGCTATTTGGCGGTCTTCTATCCCCCCGCGATGCGACGCGAAGAGCAGCGATTGCGGGCGCGCTACGCCGACGCCTTCGACGACTACGTCGCCCGCGTGCCACGCTTCTGGCCGCGGCTTGGTTTGCCCGTCGGGACGACCTTCTCCTGGGCCTGCTATCTTGGCAACGCAGAATACCAGGCCCCAGTGGGTTTCTTCGTGGGCGTTGCGCTGCTCTGGTTGAAACTGTACCGGGGCGCGTGAGCCGACCAACCCTCGCGGCGACGCCGCCACCACTGGCGCGCCGTGCTGCCGACGTGCTCCTCGTCGTCACGGCTGCCTCGGTGCCGCTCTCCACCACCGGCGAGGAGGCCGGCGTCATCGCGCTCGCGGCGCTGACGCTGGTCGCTTTGCTGGCGCGATGGGTGGTCGTACGCCGGACGCCGCTCGACGGGGTCCTCGCGATCCTGGGCGCCACGCTCGCGGCCTCGCATCAGGTCGTTCGGCTCGTGTGCGTGATGGTGGCGGCCGGTGCCGTCGCTGCGGCCTACGGGATCTTCCAGCATTTCACGGGAGCGGATTGGTACCGCGCCGCGCTCGGACGTCCGACCTTCGTCCACCCGCGCGCGGCGGGGAGCCAGGGATATGCGGTGGTGGCGTTCTTTCGGAACTACCTCACCTTCGCCCACGCGATGCTCTTTCCACTGGCCTGGGCCGCGGCGCTGGCGGTGCGTGGCGCGGTCTTGGGGATCGTCGCCGCCCCGCTCCTCGTCGTGGCGATCGTCTTCTCGACGGCACGCGGCGCCTGGCTTGCCGCGCTCGCGAGCGGAGGCGCCCTGGCGCTGCTGGCGCGCCGCCGTGCCACGCTGGTCACGTTGGCCGCTCTCACCGTCGCAGGGTGCCTCGCCTTCGCTCTTGCACCCGACCTGCGAGCCCAGGCATCGGGCATGTTCGCGACCGGAGGGGAGAACGCGGGACGGATCGGCATCTATCGCGCCAACCTCGACATCGTCCGGGAGCGGCCGCTGTTCGGCCTCGGCTTCGGCCGCTACCAGCACGCCGCCTCTCCGTACTATGCCGCTCATCCGGAAGCGGATCGACGCTCGCACGCGCACAACGACTATCTCCAGATCGCGGCGGAGGCGGGCCTGGTGGCTCTCGCGGCCTTCTCGCTGCTCTACGCGACGGCGCTCCGCAAGGGATGGGTCGCCATCAAGAAGGCGCCCGCGGCGGACGTCTGGGCGGTCGCCGCCGGCGCATGGATCGCCATCTTGGGGTTCCTCGTTGGAGGTCTCACCCAGTACAACTTCGGCGACAGCGAAGTCGCCGTCCCGATGTGGATCGCGCTCGCCGTGCTGATGCGCTGCACGGAGTGATGCGTCGGCACATGGACGGAGGGACCCCGCGGAGCGGGCCGTTCATTCCCGTTGCGGTCGGCGGGATGATATGTGTGGTGATCTGCCTCTTTCTCGCATGGATGCTCGTGGCGGCCGAGCCGACGAGGCTCGATGCCGCGCTACTCCGCTTCGTCGCCGAGCATCGCATCAGGTGGCTCACCAAAAGCATGCAGGTCGTGACCTGGCTCGGCTCGCGGTGGATCCTCGGTCCCTTGGTGATCGTGGTCGGAGGGATCTTCGTCCTCGGTCGCCGCGACTGGCGGCCGGGGAGCCGTCTCGTCGCGGCACTGGTCGGCGCCGCGGGCCTCCACTCACTCCTCGGGCACGTCGTGGCGCGTCCTCGCCCGCCCGCCCGTCTCTGGATCGATGCCTACACGGGCCCATCGTTCCCGTCTCTCCACGCCACGCTGACGATCGCGGTCTACGGCATGCTCTCGGCAATCCTGGCGCATGATCTGAGCCCCCGGACACAGGTGCTTATCTGGTCGCTCGCGGGGCTCGTAACGCTCACCGTGGGGGCGTCGCGCGTCTATCTCGGGGCTCACTGGCCCA
>VBLA01000306.1 GCA_005879245.1 Deltaproteobacteria bacterium | reverse complement strand
CCCTTGGCAGAAGGGCTCGCCCGAGAAGGCGGCGCACCCCAACGCCCGCTTCACGGCTCCGGCCGCTCAGTGCCCCTCGATCTCGCCCAAGTTCGACGATCCGCAGGGGGTACCGATCTCGGCCTTCGTCTTCGGTGGACGCCGCGCGCGCACCGCACCCCTCGTGTTCGAGGCCTTCGACTGGAACCACGGGGTCTTCGTCGCGGCCTCCGCCGCCTCGGAGACGACGGCGGCCCAGAGCGGCGCGGTCGGCGTCGTGCGCCGCGATCCCATGGCGATGCTGCCGTTCTGCGGCTACAACATGGCCGACTACTTCCGGCACTGGCTGACGATGGGGACGGTCGTGCCCCGAGCGCCGCGGATCTTCCACGTCAATTGGTTCCGGCAGGACGCAGAAGGTCGCTTCCTCTGGCCTGGATTCGGCGAGAACCTGCGCGTCCTCAAGTGGATCATCGCCCGGTGCACGGGAAAGGGCGCGGCGATCGAGTCGCCCATCGGCGGCCTCCCCGCTCGCGGCGAGATCGACACCGCCGGCCTGACCATCGACCAGACGGTGATGACGCGGCTCCTCGAGGTCTCGCGCGACGACTGGAGGCCCGAGGCGGATGACATGGGCCAGTTCTTCGCCAAGTTCGGCTCGCGGCTCCCCGACGAGATCGAGCGCCAGCGCCGGGCTCTCCTCGCGCGGCTCGGCTGACGATGCGATGATGAACGCCTGACCGGAGAATCGAGTGCGTGTCGGCACGGTGATCGAGATCTGGCGCTACCCGGTCAAGTCGATGGGTGGCGAGCAGCTCGACCGCTGTGTGGTCGGAGAACGCGGCCTCCCGGGTGACCGGGGTTGGGCGCTGCGGGACGAGGTGGCGGGCGAGATCCGCGGCGCGAAGAAGTTCCCCCAGCTCCTTCGGTGCGCCGCGCGGTACCTCGAAGAGCCCGCCGGAGGGCGGATTCCCGCGGCCGAGATCACCCTGCCCGACGAGGCGCGCGTGCGCAGCGACGCCCCTGAGGCCGCGGCTCGACTGAGCGAGCTCGTCGGCAAGCCGGTCACGCTGTGGCCCCTGCGTCCGGCCGGGGACCGCGCCCACTATCGCCGCGGGCGGCCCGACCACCCCGACATGATGGACGAGCTGAGGAGCATCTTCGGGCGGCTGGAGGACGAGCCACTGCCGGACCTCTCGGTCTTTCCCCAGGCGCTCTTCGAGTTCACGTCGCTCCCGGGAACGTACTTCGATGCCCTGCCCCTCCACCTCCTCACCACCGCCACGCTGAGTGATCTCCACGATCTGAACCCGTCGGCTCACTTCGATCGGCGACGCTTCCGCCCCAATGTCCTGATCGAGACGCAGGGGACGACCTCCGGACAGCCGGAGCTCGACTGGTGTGGTCGCCCCCTTCGTGTCGGGGATGCGACGGTCAGCGTGGAGATGCCGGTCGTCCGCTGCTCGATGACCACCCAGCCACAGGGCGACCTCCCGAAGGACCCGAGCGTTCTCCGGACGATCGTGCGCCACAGCAATCAGAACGTCGGTGTCTACGCGAACGTCCTGTCACCCGGCAGGGTCAAGATCGGCGACGCGGTCGAACTCGACTGAAGCGAGCAGCGTCTCACGCCGCGCGCTCGGTGGGCGCCCTACTTAGCCGGGGCAGCACGGCACCCGAGGCGAGAAACAGGATGCCGCCCACCAGCCCGGCGAGCACCGTCACGGCAAACCACGAGAGTCCCATCGTGACGGCAATCGAGTCGTCGATGTCGATCCGGGTGAGGAAATAGAGGTAACCGCCCTCACGCACGCCGAGGCCGGCGACGCTCACTGGCAGCGCCGTCATGAGGCTGATCACGGGATAGACGATCAGGCAGTACGACAGCGGCAGGGTCGTCCCCACCGCGCGCGCGAGAATCCACTGCACGACGACTTGCGTCAGATGGAAGACTAGCGAGAGGGCCGCGACCCCGACCAGGAGCCGGCGATTGCGCCAGAACGGTGCGAGGTTGGTTTCGACCTGGCGGCGCACGCGGTTCCGCGCTGGGAGCAGCCGCACGAGCCGCGGGCAGGCCCACCAGCCGAGCAGGAGCGCTGCTCCACCGCCCACGATGCCGACGGTCAGCGGCCAGGGGAACCCGTATCCCGGGAACAGCAGCAACCCCGTGGCGGCGAGCGCCATCAGGAGCGCGAGCCCACTCCCGCGGTCGAAGAGCACCGAGTTGAGCGCGACCCCCCGCCGCCGGCCCTCCCCGAGGTACAGCGCCCGGACGACGTCGCCGCCGACCGTGCTCGGGCCAAACAGGTTGAAGAACATCCCGATGAAGTAGAAGCGCGTGTACTCGGCGAGGGGACGGTCGAGGCCGACGGAGCGACCGAGCACCGCCCATTTGTAGGCGCTCAGCACCTGACCGACGATGTAGAGGAGAAGGGCCCCCGCAAAGAGACCCGGTCGTACCCCCGAGAGCGCCCGCTTCAGGTCACCTCGATCGACGTCGACGAGGATGTAGACCGCGAGCGCGACGCTCACGGCGATACGGACCGATCGACGCGCGCGGGGGCCGAGCCGCATGCCGGGATTCTCGACATCGAGACCGCATTTGCAAATCCGACACCCGGGACATTTGTGTCACGGTGTCATGCCTTGACTTGTCGCGGGCCGCCCGGCTAAGGCCGCGCATGCCCCGAGGCCCCTGGCAGGAGGAAGGTGACCTGCTGGTGGTGGGAGCGAGCATTTGCGGCCTCACCGCTGCGATCATGGCGGCCGACCGCGGGTGCCGCACCATCATCCTCGAGCGCGGGCGAGAGCTCGGCGGCGGCGCCGCGAGCGAATCCGAGGTGCTGGCCGCAGCGGGCAGCCGCTTCCAGCGCGACGCGGGGATCGCGGACGACCCCGCGCGCCTCGCAGAAGACATGCGCGCGGCCGCACACCACCACCTGGCGTCGGAGGTCGCCACCGCGCTCGCCGAGCAGGGAGCTCCCCTCGTCGCCTGGCTCGCGGACCGCTGCGGGACTCGGATCGAGCTGCTCGCCACGCACGTGCCCGCGGGTCACTCCGTTGCCCGCCTCCACCTCCCGGGCGAGCGGGGCGGTGCCACGCTCCTCGCCGACCTCACGCGCGCGGTTACGCGCCACTCGCACGTGACCGTCCGCACCGGTACCGTCGTCGAGCGGCTCGTGCGCGACGACGGCGCCGTGCGCGGCGTCGCGGTGCGTGCCGAGCGGCGGGGCGCGGTCCAGGTCCTGGCGGGGCGCGTGCTCCTCTCCTGTGGGGGCTTCGCGGGCAACGACGCACTGGTCAGTGAGCACATTCCCGCGGTGGCCGAGCTGCCGTACTGCGGATCCGGCCGTGCGACGGGTGATGGACTCCAGCTCGGCCGCGAGGCCGGGGCCAGCGTTCAGCGTCTCGGTGGGTGTCTCGTCACACCGTTCCTCGCCATGCCGGGGCAACTCGCCGTGACCGCTCCGCTCGTAGAGCACGGAGCGATCCTCGTCGATCAGACGGGGCAGCGGTTCGCCGATGAGACCGGCGAGAGCCTCGCCCTTGCCACCACGGTACGCGCCCGGCCCGGGCACGTCG
>VBLA01000305.1 GCA_005879245.1 Deltaproteobacteria bacterium | reverse complement strand
GTGCTTCGCCACCTACTACGACTTCTCGGCGCAGATCCCGCTCGAGGCACAGACGCCATGCCCGGACTTCTGGGGCGGCCCGACGAAGAGCTGCTTCTATTACGATCGGAGCGAGCTCACGCAGGATCCGAACTCGCATCACAGCCTGATTCACATCTACAAGGGCGCGTACGACGTCACGGATCCGGCGGCCAACTTCGGCCCGTTCACCTGCCACGGGGGCGCGAGCGACGGCCAGCCGTGCAACCCGATCGGGATCGGGCAGCCGGCAGACAGGACGAGAGCAAGCTCTCCGTCCCGCCGACGACACCCGTCGCGGGCGCGCCTGCACGGATCCAGATCTTGAGCGCCTCCAGCTGCGCCTCCGGAATCGGGGCGAGGCCGTTCGGCATCGCGGCCCCCGGCACGTCCGCCAGCGCGAGCGTCGCCTTGGCGAGCTTGCGCCAGAGAAAGCTCTGCTTCTCGTCGCCCGGCGTGACGCGGTTCATCTGGCCGGCCGGCGAGAAGACATCGACCAGATTCTGGTAGGCGACATCGGGTAGGAGATCGAGTCCGCCCTGCGCTGCGCTCCCGTGACAGGCGGTCTCCGTACAGCGATGCTGGGTGAAGATCACGTCCTGGATCGCCGCGAAGGTGCTCGCGAAGCCGGCGGCGCTCTTCGCGAGGACCCGTCGCGAGGTGCTCTTGGCGAGCGGCGTGCGGAAGTCCGAGCACCAGCGGGTCTCGCCGATCGCGAAGGTCACGGTGAAGCCGCTCTGCAGGCCCGTGATGGAGTACGGCCAGCTGGCGCCACCCCCGATCACCTTGAGGATCCCGCGGTGCCTTCCCAGGCGGGCGACGACCGAGCGGATGCCCCCTTCCGACCGCGAGGGATCGTCGTAGCGATACCCGCCCTTCCCGGCCGGGTGCCCGAGCCCGCGCCAGCGGACGAACGGCAGCACGATCGCGCCGGTATCACCTTCGCCCGAAGCCGCGGCCAGACGCAGCGACGCGCCGGCGACCCGGGGGTCTTCCATCGCGGCGGTTGCGCTCGCCGGCCACCCGGCCCGGAAGACCACGCGGCGCCGCTCGGGCCGACCGCCGTCGACCATCGACAGCTCGCCCGAGGCATGGACATAGGTCTCTCCGCCCGTCTGGGCACCGGCAGGCAGAGCAAACCCCGTGAGGAGCAGGGCGCAGAGGCTCCGAAGGATGAGCTGCATGAGTGTGGGGGGACCTCCCACCACGCTTCTACGACGACTCCCCCCGCGCAATCCATACGTGCGCTTCGGGGCAGGCCGATCGGTCGGAGAGGCGCACCTTCGCCCGAAATGGACGTCCGAACGGAGGGGGCTGGGCGGCTAGGAGTCTGTCCGGGTAACCGTGTCGAGCGAAGCGAACGAGCCGGGGAGCGAGAGCGAGCACCCCGCTCGCAGCCCCCGGATCGTTCGCTGCAGCCGGCACGATTACCCGGACAGCCTCCTAGGGCCCGCAGCGAAGCTTGTGGGCGTCGAGGGTGCACCGCCCGCTCAGGTCGGCGGCAAAGCATTGCGACCCGATCCAGAGACGCGGGCTGACGGCCCCCGCGTCGAGACCGGACACGGCGAGGTGCTTGACGTGGAGCGCGATCTCGACGCTCCCCGACTTCCGGATGCGGAGGGACGCCCCCGTGAGCCCGCCCGCAGAGCCCGACCGGTCCGTGTAGCGCACGAGACCTGGCCTGGGGCGCCGCCAGAAGGGATCGCTCGACGGGTGGTCGACGTTCGCCGAGAAGACCACCTGGGCCCCGTCGTGAAGCTCCAGTACGAGCGCATCGGTATCGTCGGGCGCGATGGGCGTCGGCGGGTGGAAGGACGCGGCCAGGTTGAACGCCCCGGAGGAGTTCCCGCGCACGTCGCGCTTCAGCTTGAGGGCATGCACGTCGAGCGACGTCGGGCCGCTGGCCGCCTCACAGACGCCGACCTGGCAGACTCGCAGACCGTCGCATGCATCGGCGCTCGGGCACGGTGTCCCGTCCGGCACGAGCGCACCGGGCACGCAGGCCCCGGCCTGGCACGAACCCGCCGCGCGGCACGCGTTGTCTGTGTCGCAGGCCGTTCCGTCCGCGACCCGCGGGCCGTGCCGGCAGATCCCGGCCTGACACGTCTCCTCGCCGTTGCAGGGATCGCCGTCGTCGCACGATGCGCCGTCGGGCTGTCCCGGGCACGGGCCGCCCGGCGGCAGACACTGCGTGCGCTGGAAGGGGTTCTCGTACGCATAGGGCGGAGTCCCCGTTCCGCCGCCCGAGTACACGCCGTCCGTGAAGCAGGAGTCCGGAACCCGTCCGATCGGCCCCGCGTAGGGAGTGAACTCCGTCGCGTACTCGATGCGGAAGATGACCGTGTCCTCGGTCAGGGCGTTGCTGTTCCCCTGCTTGCCCGCCACGTACAGCACCTGCTGCCCGAGGGGATTCGGCGCCTGGACGATAGCGACCAGGTTCGAGAGGGAGACGTTGTCGAACTGGCCGTCGCCGTTGATGTCGTAGAACACCGTGAAATCGCCGTTGTCAGGGGAATCGTGGAACGGGATTGCCGTCACGCCGTTCGGGTGCGGCAGAAAGCACGGGGGCTCGAGGTCCATGCGATAGATGCGCGCGCCGTCCCGGAGGAGGTAGAAGACGTCGCCGTAGTACTTGGCCGGGTAGCCGAGGCCGGTGTACACGCCGACGCCACTCACCACGGGGTTTCCCGCGGGGGCGACGAGCGGCCGGCGCCAGTCGGGGTGCTGGACGTAGACCTCATCCGGGGTGTGGCCCACGAGACAGGCGGCAGCGCTCGACGACCCCACCAGCCCGCCTTCGAGGCAGGGCCAGCCGAGGTCGCTCCCCGTGTCGACCACGTCGACCTCCGGGTTCTGCCCGTCGCTCCGGTCGTTCACGTAGAGCTGGCCGGTCAGCGGGTGCACCGCCAGGCCGACGGGGTTCCTGAGCCCCGCCCCGAAGACGAACGGCTGGGCCGCGATGGGAGCCTCCGGGCCCGGCTGCGCCGGCGAGGCGCCCTCGACGGCGAAGCGGAGCACCTTGCCGGCCTGATTCAGCGCGCCGTCGTTGGGGACGGTGCGCGCCGGATAGAGGGTCGGGCCGAGACAGACGTTCGTGCAGAGGGCGCTCGACTCCGAGCCCTGGATCGGGTCGGTGCCGATCAGGAGCTGCGCGTCCCAGCGATTGGACGAGCCGTTGTCGCCGACGCCGACGTAGAGACAGCCGTCCACGCCGAAGACGACCGGACCGCCGCTCCGCGCCGTCTGCTCCGTGGGCGGCTCGAGCGAGGTCGCGACCGTGCCGAGATACTCTCCCACGCCCGTGCTGTTCTCGCGGTAGACCCGCACGTGCTGATTCACGCTCTCGTCGGTCGTGGTGAGATAGACGTAGACGAGCTTCGAGGTCGCGAAGTCGGGCGCGAGCGCGATGCCGAGCAGGCCCTCGTCGATCGTCGTCGCGCGCACGTTGTCGACCGTGGCCCACACCGTACCTTCGTCGAGCGCCGAGCCGTCGCCCGTCGCGTAGTTCGTGTAGACGCGGATCTCCGCGCTGCCCGGGGTGGCCCCGGTCGTCTGGCCGAGCGCCTGCACGGTGGCGAAGAGCCGCCCGTCGGGCGCCACGGCGAGCGCGGAGAGGGGATAGGCGGAGTGCGCCACCCCGACGGCCCGAAAGCCGGGGGTGCTGAGCATGGCGGGCGCGGGGCGAGGAGCCGCCACGAACCCGACCGCCACCGCGGCCGCGAGCACCGTCCTCGTCACCC
>VBLA01000304.1 GCA_005879245.1 Deltaproteobacteria bacterium | reverse complement strand
TCACGACGTTGGTCAGCGCCTCCTGGAAGACGCGGAAGAGCAGCAGCTCGACCGCCGGGACGAACCGCATCCCGGAATCGGCGCACTCGACCCGCACCTCGAGGCCCGACGCCTCCCGGTACTTCGCGGCGGTCGATTCGATCGCGGCGAGGGCTCCGAAGTCGTCGAGCACGGGCGGATGGAGGAGATGGGACATCTGCCGCACCCCGTGCATCACGTCGAGCACCTGCGCACCGATGTCCCGGACGCTGGCGCGCAATGCCCCCACGTCGCTGCCGAGACGGCGCTCGAGCAGGGCGAGCTCGAGCTTGATCGCCATGAGCGCCTGGCACGTGCCGTCGTGTAGCTCGCGGGACATCCGCCGCATCCCCTCCTCGACCACGTCGAGCCGTCGGTTCGAGACCCGTTGCAGCTCGCCCTGCTGCTGCACGACGAGGGTGTAGAGGCGTGCGGTCGCGATCGCCATGGCGGCGCTGTTGCCGAGGGTGGCCGCGAGGTCGAGGAAGTGTGCGGTGAGCACCCGCCCCTCGTTGCCGACGTCGGCGAGAATGATGCCGACGAGCTCCGACTGGAACCGGAGTGGGAGGCGGAGCACGAGCGACGGGAGCGCACAGGGCCCGCTCAGCGCGGCGCGTTCCTCGACGCTCGGCTCGACGAGCGAGGGCACGTCGTGGCTGCCGAGGTGGAGGAACGGCTCCCAGCCTGCCGGGTCGCCCGTGACCTCGGTGAGCGTCACCTGATCGTCGGTGCGTCCCGCGAGGAGGCCGCGCAGGGCGCGGTCCGGCGCTTCGCGCCAGAAGAGCCAGAGGTGCTCGAAGCCGAGGGCGCTCAGCACCGTCTGGCAGACGAGCCGGAGCACCTGCTGCAGCTCGAGCGTCGAGGTGACGGTCCGGCTCACCTCGTAGAGGGTCGCCATCTGCTGGTCGCGATTGCGCTCGAGGAGAACGCGCTGCTGGAAGATGGCCTGGCGGTGGAGCTCGAGGAAAACGGCCCCGAGGACGGACGTCACGCCGCCGCCCGCGACCGCGAGAATCCCGTAGGGAAGCGGGAGGTCGCTCCGCACGCCCGCCGCGAGGGCGGCGAGATAGCTTCCCGCCGTCCCGACCGCGAGCGGGACCTGCCCGCGCGCCCCCCACGGGCAGAGGAGTGCCACCCCGGTCAGGAAGATGATGAGCGCGAACGCCAGTGCGTCGCCGCTCGCGCCCACCCTGGCGGCGTAGACCGTCATGCAGAGCGCAATACCGAGGGTAGCCGCGACCGTGATCGGAATGACGTGCCGACGGAGCGCCTCGTGACGGGTCGAGAGGATGCCCAGGACCCCCAGCACGACCTCGGCCCCGAAGGCCGTGAGCAACATCGAGAGGCGCGCCGGGTAGTACGCCAGCTCGAGAAGCCCGGCCACCGCCGCGACGACGAGGGCGAAACCTAGCCCGAGGGGTGCCCGGCGCGCGATGACGCGTCGCGTCTCCAGGGCGAAGGCGGTCAGCACCGCCGTCTCGGCGCGGGTGGCCATCGGGTGCGAGCTAGATACTCCGGCGGGGAAGCTTCCATCAAGGAGAAAGATGAGTCAGGTTGAACGCCTTCACGGCGTTGTCGTGCAGGAAGCGCCGCGTGACCTCCGCGGGCAGCTCCAGCGCCTCCACCTCCTTCAACACCCGCTCCCACTGAAGCAGCGGGTAGTCGGTCGCGAAGCAGACCTTGTCCCGACCGAAGGTCTTCAAGAAGTGAACGAAAGCCGATGGGTAGTGCTTCGGCACGTGCGCCGAGGTGTCGATCCAGACGTTCCGGTGCTTCCAGGCGACGGCGATCATCTCCTCCGTCCACGGCCACCCGATATGCCCGCAGACGATGCGCAGCTCCGGGAAGTCGAGGGCCACCTCGTCGATGTAGATAGGCCGTCCGGTCTCCGACGGGAAGAGGGGACCCGTATGGCCCACCTGGGTCTGGAAGGTCACGTCGAGCTCTGCCGCCTTCGCGTACAGGGGATAGTAGCTCCGATCGGTCGGGGCCTTCCTCCACATGAAGGGCTCGATGCGGAGCGCCACGAAGCCGCAGCTCCGCACGTAGTGATCGAGCTCGCGCACCGCCTTCATGATGTGGCGGGGATCGGCGTGGTACTCCCCGTAGATGCGGCCGGGAAAGCGGTTCTGTGCCTGCGCCACCGCGGCGTTGTCGCCCGCCATCAGCGCGATCCGCACGCCGCTCCGGTCCATGGCCTCGACCATCTGTGCCGCGTCCGTGCCGTGGTGGAAGACCTCGAGCATGCCGTAGTTGCGGAAGACGTTCTCGCCCTCGGGGTTCACGCCGGGCGGCGTGCCGGTCAAGAACTGCGTCCAGACGTCGATGATCGGGGAACTTTCCGCCACGTCTACTCCCTCGGGAGACCCAGGACCCGCTGGGCGATGATGTTCCGTTGTACCTCGGAGGTGCCGGCATAGATCGTGGCCGCGCGCGACCAGAGGTACTCGTGCTGCCAGCACCCCGCGTCGATCGCCCGCGACGAGCCCCGCGCGAGCGCCGCATAGGGGCCCTCGAGCTCGATCGCGACCTCTTTCATGCGCTGGTCGGTCTCGCTCCACACGAGCTTCAGACACGAACCCTCGGGACCGGGTTGTCCCGTCCGCATGATGTCACTCACCTGCTTGTAGGCGAGCAGGCGCAGGATCTCCGTCTCGACGAAGCTCTGGGCGAGGCGCTGGCGCCACCGGCGGTCGGTGGTGAGCAGGAGCCGTCGCGCCAGCGCGAGCACGTCCCGCATCTCACCCTGGAGGCGCGCGTGCGGTGCCGAGCCGCTCCGTTCGTGCGCGAGGGTGGTGATGGCGATCGTCCACCCCTGGTTGAGCTCACCGATCATGTTTGCGCGCGGTACCTGCACGTCGTCGAAGAAGACCTCATTGAACCAGGCCACACCCGTCATCTCGACGAGCGCGCGAATGGTGATTCCCGGGCTCTTCATGTCGACGAGCAGGAAGGTGAGCCCGTGGTGCTTCGGCGCCTGGGAATCGGTGCGCACCACGAGGATGCACCAGTCGGCGAGGCGTGCGTAGCTCGTCCAGATCTTCTGTCCGGTCACGTGGAACACGTCGCCGCGGAGATCGGCGCGCGTGCGGCAAGCGGCCAGGTCCGAGCCGGCGTTCGGCTCCGAGAACCCCTGGCACCACACCTCCTCGCCGGTCAGGATCCCGCGGAGAAAGCGCTCCTTCTGACGCTCCGTGCCGTGGTGGATGAGCGTCGGTCCGACGAGCGCCGGCCCGACCCCGATGTCGATCATGGCGGGTGCCCCGACCCGGACGTACTCCTCGGCGAAGAGAAGCTGCTCGAGCGGGGTTGCGCCGCGGCCGCCGTACTCCTTCGGCCAGCTGAGGCCCGCCCAGCCGCCCTCGTAGAGCCGCCGCTGCCACCAGCGGGCGAAGCGGATCTTCTCTTCCGGCCCCTCGGCCATGCGGTACGCTGGCGTTCCCCAGCCCGCAGGCAGATTGGCCACCAGCCAGTCGTGCACCTCGTGCTGAAAGCGCGCCTCTTCGGCGCTCAGGCGGAAATCCATTCCCGCCTAGTTCTCCGCGAAGATCGCCTTGCGCGTCAAGGTCCGGAGGCGGCGCAGCTCGGGGAGGGGCGGAGGCCAAGAGGC
>VBLA01000295.1 GCA_005879245.1 Deltaproteobacteria bacterium | reverse complement strand
CGCGATCGTGGCCGTCGAGACCCGGCTTGGCGACGATCACCCGGAGTCTTCGCCCGCTCAGAGCCATGCCGGATCCCGGTACACGCCGAACACCTCCCGGTAGACGTCGGCAATCTCGCCGACGGTCGTGAGCGCCCGGACGGCCGCCACCAGCGGCGGCATCAGGTTCTCGCCGCTCTCTGCCGCCGCGCGCACGCGCGCGAGAGCCTCGCGCGCCGCGGTGCCGTTCCGCTCGCGCTTGACGCGCCGGACGCGATCGACCTGACGGCCCTCCAGGTCGAGCGGCACGCGTAGGAGGTCGGGGGGGCGCTCCTCCGGCACCTGGTGCCGGTTCACGCCGACCACCGTCTTCTCGCCCTGCTCGATCTGCTGCTGGTAGCGGTACGCCGCCTCGGCGATCTCGCGCTGCGGGTAGCCCGCCTCGATCGCCCGCACCATGCCCCCCAGCTCGTCGATGCGCGCGAGGTAGGTGCGCGCCTCGGCCTCGATCCGGTCGGTCAGCGCCTCGACCGCCCAGCTGCCCCCGAGCGGGTCGATCGTGTTCGTAACGCCGCTCTCCTCGGCGAGGATCTGCTGGGTGCGGAGCGCCACCATCACCGCCTGCTCGGAGGGGAGCGCGAGGGTCTCGTCGAGCGAGTTCGTGTGCAGCGACTGGACGCCACCCAGGATGCCGGCGAGCGCCTGCACCGTCACCCGGACGACGTTGTTGAGCGGCTGCTGCGCGGTCAAGGAGACGCCCGCGGTCTGCGCGTGGGTGCGGAGCCGGAGCGAGCGTGGGTCGCGCGCCCCGAAGCGGTCGCGCATGATAGTGGCCCACAGGCGGCGGGCGGCACGGAGCTTCGCGACCTCCTCCAGGAAGTCGTTGTGGAGATTGAAGAAGAAGGAGAGGCGCGGTGCAAAGGCGTCGATCGAGAGGCCGCGCTTGAGAGCCGCCTCCACGTAGGTGATGCCGTCCGCGATCGTGAAGGCGAGCTCCTGGACGGCCGTGGATCCGGCCTCGCGGATGTGGTATCCGCTGATCGAAACGGGGTGCCAGCGCGGCGCCTCGCGGCTGCAGAACTCCATCATGTCGATCATGATCCGGAGCGACGGCTCGGGCGGGCAGATCCACTCCTTCTGCGCGATGAACTCCTTCAGCATGTCGTTCTGGATCGTGCCGCCGAGGGCCGTCCAGGGGACGCCCTGCTCCTCGGCAACCGCCAGGTACATCGCCAGGAGCACGCTCGCCGTGCAGTTGATGGTCATCGAGGTCGTCACGCGGTCGAGCTGGATGCCCGCGAAGAGCGCGCGCATGTCCACCAGGCTCGAGACCGCCACGCCCTCGCGGCCGACCTCGCCCTGCGCCCGCGGATGGTCGGCGTCGTAGCCCATGAGGGTGGGCATGTCGAAGGCGGTCGAGAGGCCGGTCTGCCCGTGGTCGAGCAGGAAACGGAAGCGGGCGTTGGTGTCCTCGGCGGTACCGAAGCCCGCGAACTGGCGCATCGTCCAGAGCCGCCCGCGGTACATGCTGGGGTAGACGCCGCGGGTGTAGGGGAACTCCCCCGGGAGACCGATCCGTTCCTCCGCGCCGCCGGGCAGATCCTCCGCCGTGTAGAGCGGCTCGACCTCCATGTCCGAGACGGTGGAGAAGCGTACCGACCGCTCGGCCTGCCCGGTCGGACGAACCTCTCGCTCTGGCTTGCTCATCGGGCTCCCGCCTCCCGGAGGAGCTGGCTCGCGATCACGAGCCGCTGGATCTCCGAGGTGCCCTCGTAGATCTCGGTGATCTTGGCGTCGCGGAAGTACCGCTCGGCGGCGAACTCGCGCGTGTACCCGTAGCCGCCGTGTAGCTGCACCCCTTGGATCGCCAGGCTCATCGCGGTCTCCGCGGCGAAGAGCTTCGCCATCGCCGCTTCCTTCGTATATGGCAGGCCCCGGTCCTTCAGGAAAGCCGCGCGCAGGGTGAGGAGGCGGGCCGCCTCGACCGCGGTCGCCATGTCGGCCAGACGCCACTGCGTCCCCTGGAACTCGGCGATCGCCTGCCCGAAGGCCCGGCGCTGCTGGACGTAGGCGAGGGAGTCCTCGAGCGCCGCCCGGGCGATGCCGACCGCCTGCGCCGCGATGCCGATCCGCCCTCCGTCGAGCGTCTTCATCGCGACCTTGAACCCCTCGTACTCCTGCCCGAGGAGGTTCTCCCGCGGCACGCGGAGATCGGTGAAGGCGAGCTGCGCGGAATGGGCGCCGCGGATGCCCATCTTCTCCTCGATCCGCACGACCTCCCAGCCGGGGGAGCTCGTCTCGACGATGAACGCGGCGAGGCCCTGGTTGCCGCGGGTCGTGTCGAGCGTCGCGAAGACGATGGCCAGCGCGGCGTCGGGGCCGTTGGTGATGAAGTTCTTGGTGCCGTTCAGCACGTAGCCGTCGCCGTCGCGGCGGGCCGTCGTGCGGAGCGAGCCGGCGTCGGATCCGGAGTTCGGCTCGGAGAGCGCGAAGCAGCCGATCCACTCGCCGCTCGCGAGGCGCGGGAGGTAGCGGGTCCGCTGCGCCTCCGTGCCGAGGGCGAGGACCGGCCAGGTCGCGAGCGAGGCGTGCGCCGAGAAGATGACGCCGGTGGCGGCACACGCCACCGAAAGCTCCTCGACCGCGAGCGCGTAGCTGACGTAGTCGGAGCCCGCGCCGCCGTAGCGCTCGGGGACGAAGCACCCCAATCCCGGAGCTGGCGCTGCGTGTCGGTGAGCGCGATCTCCACGCTAACGTCCCTTCCAAGCCGGCGTCCGCTTGGCGCGGAAGGCCTCGAGGCCCTCGACGCGATCCTCGGTCGCGAACGCCACGCCGAACGCCTCGACCTCGTAGCGGCATCCCGTGGCGCAGTCGACATCGGGCGCGATCGCCGTCGTCCGCTTCGCCTGGCGGAGCGCCACCGGCGGCTTCCCGGCCAGCTCGGCCGCGAGCGCGGCCGCCTCCGCGCGCACGCGCTCCGCGGGCACGACCCGATCGACGAGCCCGATGTGGAGCGCCTCCTCGGCGGAGATCACCCGCCCGAGGTAGATGAGCTCGCGGGCCCGGGCCTGGCCGACGCGCCGGACCAGGCGCTGCGTGCCCCCGAAGCCCGGGATGAGCCCGAGGTTGATCTCGGGCTGCCCGAGGCGCGCGCGCTCCGCGGCGACGAGCAGGTCGCAGGCGAGCGCCAGCTCGAGACCGCCCCCCAGCGCGACGCCGTTGAGGGCACCGATCACCGGTACCGCGAGCGCCTCGACCGCCGCCATCGCCTCGTGCCCGAGACGGGAGAAGGCGGCCCCCTCCTCCGGCGCCATCGCTGCCATCGCCGCGATGTCGGCCCCGGCCGAGAATGCCCGCTCGCCCGCACCGGTGAGCACCAGCGCCCGGAGCCCGGGGTCGTCGTCGAGTTCCCGGAACGCCGCCCGGAGCGCGCGGAGCGTCGCCGCGTCGAGCGCGTTCAGCGCCACCGGGCGGTCGAGCGTGAGCGTCGCGACGCCGTCCCGTCGCTCGAGCTTCAAGTTGGCGAAGTCCATCGCGTCAGTACTCCGGCCGACGATCGAAGCGATGATGCGCCTCGATGAAACGGACGGTGCGGGTCCCCGAGCGCATGACGACCGAGTTGGTGACCGCCCCACCCTTCACGTACCGGACCCCGGCGAGGTAGTCCCCGGGCGTGATCCCCGTCGCGGCGAACATCACGGAGCCCGACGCCAGCTCCCCGAGCTTGTACTTCCGCTGCAGGTCGAAGATGCCGAGCTCGCGGAGCGAGCCGGCCTCGTGCTCGTTCCGGGGCCGGAGCCGCGCCTGCATCTCGCCACCGAGGCAGACGAGGGCGGCGGCGGCGAGAATGCCCTGCGCCGCGCCGCCGGTCCCCATGAGGATGTCGATGCCGGCGTCGGGCCGGGTGGTCGCGAGCGCCGAGGAGACGTCGCCGCTGTCGATCAGCTTGATGCGCGCGCCTGATTTCCGCACCTCCTCGATGAGGGCGTTATGCCGGGGCCGGTCGAGGATCGCGACCGTGAGATTCTCGACGTACACGCCCTTCGCATCCGCGAGCGCCCTCAGGTTGGCGGTCGGGCTCCGATCGAGGTCGACCGTGCCGCGCCCCTCCGGCCCGCACGCGATCTTCTCCATGTAGGTGTCGGGCACGCGGAGGAACGTCCCGTGCTCGGCGATCGCGATGCCGGAGAGGGCGTTGTAGCCGCCCGCGGCACAGATCGCCGCGCCCTCGAGGGCGTCCAGCGCGACGTCGGTGGCCGGGCCCTGTCCGGTGCCGACGCGCTCACCCACGTAGAGCATCGCCATGGCGTCCTGCGGCCCCTCGCCGATCACGACGGTGCCGTCGATCGCGATCGCGTCGAACGCCCGGCGCATCGCCTCGATCGCCGCCATGTCCGCCGCCGTCTCGTCGCCGAGACCCATGAAGCGGGCGGAGGCGAGCGCGGCTGCCTCCGTCACCCGCACGACTTCGAGGGCCAGGTTCCGTTCCATCGGCGCGCGGAGCCCCGGGTCTGCTCAGCGGCGGAGCAGCCGGTCCATGATGGTGTGGGCCTCCGGAATGAAGATCCCCTGCTCGCGCGCGTCTTTCTCGTTGTACCTGCGCGCCACCCCGCGCGCCTTCTGCTCGTCGCCGGAGACGTAGACGACGAAGGGCACCGGATCGCTCGTATGCGTCTTGAGCGCGCAGGGTGTCGGGTGATCGGGCATGACGAGGACACGCCACTCGCCGCCCATCGCACGCAGCCCCTCGAGGATGGTCCCCACGACCTTCTCGTCGAAGTTCTCGATCGCCTCCACCTTCTTCCGCGGATCGCCCATGTGACCGCCCTCGTCGGGCGCTTCCACGTGCAGGAAGAGAAAGTCGCGCGTCTCGAGGGCACGGAGCCCGTACTCCGCCTTGCCGCGGAAGTTCGTGTCGAGGAAGCCGGTCGCCCCCGGGACCGCGATCCGCACGAGCCCCGCCAGGACACCGAGGCCATTCACGAGATCGACCGCAGCGATGACCGAGCCGTCGATGCCGTAGCGGTCCCGCAGTCGCGGGAGATTCGGACGCTTCCCCTGTCCCCAGAGCCAGATCGCGGTCGGCGCCCGCTCGCCGCGCGCCAGGCGCGCGCGACAGACCCGGTGCTCGGCGAGGCAGGCGCGCGAGCGCTCCATCAGCCCCGACAGCACCGCCGCGCCCGACCCCTGGGGGAAGGCGCCGCCAACCGGCTTGTCGGAGAGATCGTGTGGGGGCGTGGTGCGCATGCGGTGTTCGCCGCCGCGCCAGACGAGGAGGTGCCGGTAGCTGACGCCGGGGTGGAACTCGAGCCCGTCGCCGCCGAGCGTGCGGTTCAGGTCCTCGACGATCTCGCGCGCCTCCGCGGTCGGGATGTGGCCTGCGGCGAAGTCGCGCATCACCTCCACGCCGCCCTCCGGCGTCTCGAGCGTCACGAGGTTGCAGCGGAAGGCGACGTCCTCGGACCCCAGCTCGACCCCCATGCTGGCCGCCTCGATCGGTGAGCGCCCCGTGTGGTAGCGCGTCGGGTCGTAGCCGAGGACCGACATGGTGCCGACGTCGCTCCCTGGCGGGAGACCGGGCGGGATGGTCCGGGTGAGGCCGAGGATCCCCGCACGCGCCATCCGGTCGAGGTTCGGCGTCTGCGCGGCGTCGAGCGGGGTTTTCCCGCCGAGCTCGGCGATCGGCTCGTCCGCCATGCCATCGCCTTGCAGGACGACGAACTTCATCGCACGCACCGCACCTAGCCCAACTCCAGGACCGCAGACAGGCGCCCGAGGTCGGCGGAGATCGAGAACGCCGCTTCGGAGTTCGCGATAGCGGTATCGGGATCCTTGAGACCGTGGCCGGTGAGGGTGAGCACCAGCACGTCGTGCGGCCGGAGACGCCCGCTCGCCCCCAGACGCAGCGCCCCCGCGAGCGAGATGGCCGAGGCTGGCTCGGCGAACACGCCCTCGGTGCGCGCCAGCAGCCGGTAGGCGGCGAGGATCTCGTCGTCGGTCGCCGCCTCGATCGCCCCACCCGACTCGTCGCGTGCGGCCTCGGCGCTCTTCCAGCTCGCCGGGTTGCCGATGCGGATCGCCGTCGCCACCGTGCGCGGCTCCTCGATCACGCGCCCGTGGACGATCGGCGCGGCTCCCGCCGCCTCGAAGCCCATCATCCGTGGCAAGGCGGAGACCGCCCCCGCCGACTGATACTCCACGTAGCCGCGCCAGTAGGCGGTGATGTTGCCGGCGTTGCCGACCGGGAGGAGGTGGTAGTCGGGCGCGCGGCCGAGCGC
>VBLA01000294.1 GCA_005879245.1 Deltaproteobacteria bacterium | reverse complement strand
CGGCAGCACCCGGCGACGTCGTCCCGGTTGGCGCTGCAGTCACCGCCCGAGCACTCCCCGCCCGGACAATCGGCCTGCGTGCAGCAGGATGCGCCGCTGCTCGTTCCCCCCACACAGCGCGCTCCTCCCCGGTCACACTTCTCCCCGGAATCGACGATGGTGTCGCCGCAGCTCGGAAGGCGGCAGCTCGCGCGGCAGTGGTCGGGCGCGTTCCCGTTCGCCGCCTCCTCGTCGCACTCCTCGTCGATATCGACGAAGCCGTTCCCGCACTGGACACAGCCTGCGACGCAGGACTCCGCTGCCGGGCAATCGCCCGCGGTCCGGCAGCGGAGTGCGACGCTGAGCGAGCAGTGCGGCGAGGTGACCACGGCCGTGCAGTCCGGCAGGCAGACGAGGCTCCCCCCGGCGGAAAACCCGAGCGACTGGCAGGTCTTGCCGCCGAGGTTCGGGGGACTGCCCGCGATGCCGCCGGGGTCGCACACCTCTCCGGCCGCCACGAGCCCGTCCCCGCAGACGGCCGCGGTGCACCCGCTCGTATCGAACTCGCAGTCCGCGTCGCAGGCGAGCACCCCACCCGGAAAGCCGCGCGACACACAGGTCTCGCCGCCCAGGTCCGCACCGTCGCACTGCTCGCCGGGATCCCGGGTTCCGTTGCCGCACGTCACGGTACAAGTGCACTGGCCGGGAGCGCCCGGTGGGAGGCACTCCGCGGGCGCGGGGCACGTGCCGGGACCGTCGCATTCCTCGAGGCCCTCGGGTACGCCGTCTCCGCAAACGGGGCACGGGGCGAGCGTCGGGTCCATCTCGAGCAACGAGCACGTGGCCGTGGAAGACGGACACAGCGGCGGCTTGAACACGGCCTGCGGATCGACCGTCGCCTCGGTTCGGTATGAGAGCGTGACCTCTCCGTCTGGTAGCGCAGAGAACGTCACGAGCGGCTCGATCGAGAGTGCCTGATGCGCGATGACGTCGAGGTGCCCGAACACGCCGGGCGCGCCCGCGTCGACGCTCACCCCGACGTTCGCCTCCATGGCGACGTCGCAGCCTTCAATCCGGACCGTCCCACCGAAGGGTGACCCGACGGCGACGAGCTGCGTGCCCTTGGCGATCCTCAGAGTCCCGCCGACGCCCGAACCCGTGCCGGCGCGCTCCCCGGCCACGAGGTTGATGGACCCTCCACTGCCCCCATCCGCCCGGATGGAGCCGGGGCCGACCGTCAGATCTCCGCCCGCCTCGATCAATAGGTCGCCGTCACCCCCACCCAGCCGGCCGCCACGGACGTCGACCGCGCCGCTCACCTGCACCGCCCCTGTTCCCTGGATCTCGCATCCTGCGCATCCGAACCCTCGACGTCCCCCCCCGGCGGCAGAGAGCGGCGCCTCGACGAGGACGTCACCGCCGGTGTCGCGACAGGTGTCGCCCGGAGCACACTCGGTGTCGGCTGAACACGGCGCGTCGTTCGCCTGACATCGCTTCACACCGCTCGCGAGGATTACGAAGACACCGGCATCAGAGCCCAATATGGCGCTCTGGCCGGCGGCGTTGATGGTCCGACCGCGCACGGAGACGTTCCCGCCCGTCGCGCGCAGACGGACGAAGCCGCCAGAAGTAAAGGCGTCCACGTCGCCCCCGGAAACGTTGATCGACGTGATCCCGACGCTCGAGTCGATGCTGACATCGCTCTCTCCTTCGAGCACAACCGTGCCGCCCCCCGCTTCATTTCCCTGCGCCCCGGCGTTGCCCGTGAGCTGGACGTGGTCAGCCGCGACATCGATGCGCCCACCCCCCTTCTGCCCGTCGTTGCATCGCGGGCGCATGTGATCGCCGCTCGTGTTCGAGGCCTGCAGCGTGCCCGCCACGGTGACACGAGCACCGGCCTCCAGCTCGATCGTGCCCCCCATCGAGGCTGCCTCGACGGTGAGGGTCGCGCCCTTGGCGACGTCGATCGTGGCAGGGAGGGACGGGCGCACGCCGATGCTGACGGACCCCCCGCAACCTCCCGCCGACGTCGAGGCGTCGAGCTGAGCCGTCGAGGCAAGCGTCACCGCTCCGGTCGCATTCACGACGATCTCGCCTGCACGGCCAGCCGGCACAGCAGGGCTGGAGCGACCGATCGTCTCGACGCTGATCGTACCCGCGACATCGACGTCCCGTGCGGTCACGGTGATCGTTCCTCCGGCCGGACCGACCGCGTCGCCCGGGGCCGCGCGGCCGATGGCGTCCACCCGAGCGCCCGCGTCGAGACTGAAGTGCCCCGCCACGACGAGGGCGAGCGTGGCCGTCCGAACGCAGGATCCCGGCGCACAGTCCGGGTCCGCGGCGCAGGTAGTGCCGGGCGCGAGCGAGCATCGCCCGACGAAGAGGGCGTGCAGACTCCCCCGCACGCGCACGCTCGGCGCCGTGAAGGTGAGCTGGGCGTTCGCCGGCACCGCGGGCGACCCGACGATCACGCACGTATCGCCGCTCGACTGCGTCGGGTCACAGAGCGCATCTGCAAGCTGCGCCTCGCAGTTCGTCGCAGCGAGCGAGCCGCTCAGTCCGAGCAGGGCGAGCACGCGAAGCGGGGTGCGCATCCGAGCCATGAGGTGATGCCCTGCGGCGGAGGCACCGGGCATAGCCTGGCTCCCGTCAGATGGCTCGACCATTGGCCCGACGCGATCCCTTTGTTTGTTGGTTCGTTGCGCGAGAGGTAGAGCGCGATGGATCACGATCGCCCGCGAGCGCGACGCCCAGCATCTCCCCGAGTTCGCCCACGAGGTCAAGGGGACCATACGTCATCGCTCGCGGAGACCCTGCGGAACTTTTGCCACACCGCGGCGCGACCCTGTTGACAGAAATCACATGGGCGCCTTAGAGTCCGGACCCTGGAAGCCGACCGGGAGGGGCACGGATGATGCGGAGACCGGTGGGGACGGTGCCGTCGACGCCGCGGGTCCTTCGCGCGGCCGCCGTCGGCGTGTGCCTGCTCGGGACGCTCACGACCGCACACGCGGTCAAGTGGCATAACTGTCCTTCCTCGCAGCCCCTGCGCATGAACCCGTCGAAGCTCGGCGCCACGAACGCGCCCTTCGTCCACCCGGGGCACGAGCTGGGCATCTTCCTCTCGGAGGCAGAGGTTCGTGGCAACGGAGGTTTCTCTCCCGTTCGGGAGGGAAACACCGTGGCGATCCAGTTCGCCTCGCTCTTCGGCGAGCCGATCCAGCTTCCTTCCTTCAAGGTGGCCGCGGTGAGCTCCACGTCGCTGTTCTTCACCTTTCCCGATGTGCGCCCGATCCTCGGCCGGGACGCTGCGGGTCCGGTCGACATCCTCGTCACGACCGGTGACCGGACCAGCGCACACATCCTGCCGCGCGACTTCGTCGCGCTGCCGCCGGCGAACGACGTCCAGGCGCTCCTGCAGGGAGGCTCCGAGCAAGCCGCCCTGGCGACGCTCGACGCGCAGGGTTCGGTGTGGATCCCCGTCCAGTTCGCCGGCCTCGGTGTGTCTAGCGTCCCGATGCCCAATTGCCCGATGCTGCTCGTACCGATCACGAGCTTCACGGTGGGCATCTCCGTGCGGACCGCTCCGCACCAGCGCCCCCCCCTGCCGGTGACCTATCCGCCGTTTCGGGGGCTCGAGGGCGTAGACCTGTTCCTCGGGGATCTCTTCCTCGGCACCACGAACTACTACGGCATGAACGCGGGACGGCTGCGTGTCTTCCGCATCCCGCGCGGCTGGGGCATCCGCATCTGCGCCGTGAACGACGCGGTCGATGTCGTGCTCCGCGCGCGGGGCTGGCAGCGCTGGGCGAGGCCGTGGTCGGACTTCTCCGTCTGGATGCCCGATTCGCAGCCTCTCGAGATCGTCCTCAACAACCTGTCCGCCAATCCGCCCCCGCTGGACCCTCCCGCGAACCCCAAGTCCGATGCCTTTGGTGTTGAATGTCTCCTCCCCTAGGGGAGGCACCGGTCTTTCCAAGCATCATCCTCGACGATCGCCAGGCGTTCAGGAGCCCCGCCAGGAGCGCGGCGAAGCAGACAAGCAGAAACACGTCACCCGCGCGGGCGTAGGGTGTCGGGGCACCGTCCGGCAGCTGGGCTGCGAGGAAGGTCGGTCCGGCGCCCGGCGAGCTGTTCCCCAGCTCGCGGCCGAAGCCGTCGAAGAGGGCACTCGACCCGGCGTTCGCGGCCCGCAGGACGGGCAAGCCGGTCTCGACCGCCCGCACCTGGGCCCAGGGACGGTGCGGGGCACCAGCGGCGAACCAGGCGTCATTGGTGAGGTTCACGATGAAGTGGGCCCCGTTCCGGACGAGCGCTCGCGCTGCGGCTCCATCCGTGATCTCGAAGCAGATGAGCACGCCGAAGGCGTCGTCGCCGAGATGGAATACGGTCGCGTCGTTCCCCGCATCGAGGCTCGCCAGTCCGGCCGGCGGGCTGCCGAGCAGCGCCGGCCATCGCTCGGCGAACGGCACCAGCCCGCGCTTGTGATAGCTGCGCATGCCGTGGTCGGGGATCAGCAGGTGGGCCGAGTTGAAGCGTGCGAGGTCGCGGCCCGAGCGTCGGAGGACCCCGGGCCCGCCCGTGAGCAGCGGGGTCTCGTGGGCCTCGATGAATCGGTCGAGGACGGTCCAGGCGGCGCGGTCGTGTTCGATGTCCATCGTGAGCGCGCTCTCGGGCCAGATGAGCAGTCTGGGCCGGTCGATGCCGACCACCTCGGGCCCCGGCCGGGCAGGCGGCGCCGTCGACAGTCTCAGCATTCCCCAGCCGGAGGCCCCGAGCGCGAGTCCGACACCGGTCAGCACCGCGGCGACCGGCCCCGCGCCCGCTCCGGGTGAGCGCTGGAGCAGAGAGGCGAGGCCAACGTTGCAAGCGACGAGGATGAAGGTCACCCCGGCAATCCCACAGACGCTAGCGATCTGTAAGACAGGGAGCCTGGCATCCTGGGAGAGTGCGAGCACCGCCGCGGGGTAGTAGGGAAAGACGAACGTGCGAACCGCCTCCCAGCACGACCAGAGGGCCCCACACCAGAGCACGTCCCAGACGCCTACCCGGCGCGGGCGTGCGAGCAGCAGGGCGCCCAGCACGACACCGTGCGCGGCCGAGACCGCCGCGAGGGAAGGGAGCGTGTACGCGACCGCCCGACCAACCCCGATCTCGAAGTACGCCGCGACCGCTCCGGTCAGCCAGGGCCCGACGCTGCCCACGCCGAGGACGAGAGCGTAGACCGTGGCGACGGCGAGCGTGACCCGCCTCGGTGCCCGGTCGAGCGCGACGAACAGCGGAACCAGTGCGCCCCAGGCGATCCAGGCAAGCGGGGCAACCGAGAGGGCGAGGACGCTCGCCACGGCGGCGAGGACGGCGCAGGTCAGCCGCCATGCCGTACGGGGCGGGCCGCTCATCGGCGAGGCGGGTGGTCCATGAGGCCATCGCGCGTGTGGTGGGTGGGGCTCGCGCTCGTGCCGGTGGTGGCGATCTTCGCGGTCTGCCTCGTCAATTCCCTCGCCTGGATCGGCCGGCCGTTCCCCGGCTTTCTGATCGCCGAGAACGGCATCGTCGTATCGCTCGGGCGGTCGCAGTGGACCGAGACGCGCAACCGGAGCGTCCCCTTCGCCCGCGTCCTCGCCGTGGATGGCCATCCCGTGTCGGGCGGACGCGACATTCAGGCATACGTGAACGCTGCCGGCGTCGGCAAGGCGATCACGTACACCTTCCGCAACGGGACCGACATCTTCCGCCTCCGGCTGACCGTCCGCCCGTTCCGGACCCGGGACTTCCTCCTGCTCTTCGTGCCGCTGCTCGGCGTCGGGCTGCTGATGATCCTGGTGAGTGCCGGCATCGTTGCCCGCCGTCCCGAGGCACCCGAGGCGCGCGCGTTCTTCGCCGTCTGCCTCGCGTTCGGCCTCATGCTGCTCACGGGCTCGGATGCGTACTCGCCGTATCGCTTCACGCCGGTGTTCTTCCTGAGCCTCTGCGCCATCCCGCCGGCGTCCTTGCAGATGGCACTCACCTACCCGCAGCGCCGCGCCGTGCTCGGGCGGCGACCGCTCGCCTATCTCGCGCTGTACGCGCCCTTTCTCGGCCTCGGAGCGGGGCTGCTCTCCTCCATGCCCGACCCGTCGCTCTTCCTGCCCCTGCTCTACACCGTCTACCTGTTCACGGCGAACGCCGCCCTCCTCTACGTCGGGGGCCTCGTGCTCGGTTTGATCGACGGGCTCCGACCCCGCGAGCCGATCGTCCTCTCGCTCGCCGCGGTGCTGGGCTCCGGCGGCATCGGACTCGCGATCCTCGTCACCTATCCGCTCCTGCAACGCCCGATCTCTCCCGCCGTGCTGGTCGGACCGCTTCTCCTTCTGCCGCTGCTCGAGGGCGTCGCCTTCCTCCGCTTCGCGCCGCCCGTCGGCCCCTCCCCCGAGCTGACCGGGTGACGGGAATGACGCTCCGCTCCAAGCTCACGCTGATGTTCTTCGGGGCGCTGCAGGTGACCTTCCTGACGGCCGTCGGGACCTTCTGGGCGGTGCAGAGCTGGCAGCTCCTCACCGACGACCTGGCCCTCGTCCACGAGCAGAACCTCCGCCTGGAACGCGCGCTGGAGGGGAGTGCGGCCGGCACCGAGCCCGTCGCCCTCGCCGCCCGCCCGAGGGCCGCCGCCGCGTTTCGCTCGCTCCGCGACCACGCGCAGACCCTGGAGGAAGCCGATCTGGTCGACGCCCTGGGGCGAACCATCAGCGGACCGGGGGAAGCGGGGCATCCTGGCGCGGTGCGCGATGCCGTGGTGCGGTTGAAGGGCTATTACCAGGCCCAGGTGAAGGCTTTGCGCGAGCGCGCCCGGTTCGTCACCCACCTCTCGACCGGGCTCTTCATCGGGATCGTCGCCCTCGTGCTGGGCGGCATGATGGCGTACTTCACCGCCATCCGCGTGTGGCTCGTACGTCCCATCCAGGCCCTCGGCCGCGCGACCCGGGTGATCAGCACCGGTGATCTCGGCCATCGCATCCCGGTGGTCGGTCGGGACGAGTTCGGCACGCTGGCGGCCTCCATCAATACGATGGCCGCCTCCCTCGCCGAGAATCAGCGCCGGTTGGTGGCGGCCGAGCGTTTCGCGATGGTCGGGGAGATGTCGGCCTACGTCGCCCACAACATCCGGAATCCTCTGGCCAGCATCCGGGTCACCGCGCAGACGGAGCTGCTCGACCTCACGGCCGACGACCCGGGTCGGGCCAGTTTCCAGGACATCGTGACCTCCGCCGATCGCCGCCCGCCCACTGCTCGCCCGCCAAGGGCTCGTGCTCACCCTCGCGCTCGACCCCGGATTGGGCTACGTCGCCCTCGACCGGAACAAGATCGAGCAGGTGGTGAGCGCCGTGCTCTCCAACGCCATCGACGCATCGCCCGCCGGCAGCACGATCCGCATCGCCTCGGCGCGCCACCCCGGCCCCAACGGCAGCTCCACGGCCAGCGTCCAGGTGCAGGACGCGGGCCGGGGCATCCCGCGCGAGCGGCTCGGCACGGTCTTCACCCTGTTCGCCACCACGAAGAAGTCGGGCACCGGCCTCGGCCTCGCCCTCGCGCAGAAGATCGTCACCGCCCACGACGGGACGATCACCATCAGCAGCCACGAGGGGGAGGGCACCGTCGTCGAGATCGGCCTGCCGTCGCACTCCGTCGCCGGCGTCGGAGCATAGTCGGGTGGCGACCATCCTGATCGTCGACGATGAGGAGATCCACGCGCGGGCGCTCGGCCGTTTCTTCGATCGGCGCGGCCACACCTGCGAGGTGGTCATCTCGGCGCCGGCGGCGCTCGCGGCCGTGCGGGCCGGGAGGCCGCATCTCGTCCTCCTCGACATGCGGCTCGGCGAGGTCGACGGCCTCGAGACGCTCCGCGAGATGCAGGAGCTCGAGCCGACGCTACCGGTCGTCGTGATGACGGGCTTCGGATCGGTCGAGACCGCGGTGCGCGCCATGAAGGCGGGCGCGCTCGACTACGTTCAGAAGCCCATGGACCTCGAGGAGCTCGAGCTCGTCGTCACCCGTGCGCTCGGCGAGACGCGAACGCGCGAGCGCCTCGAGTTCCTCCAGCGTCGCGAGGTGGGCGGCCCCGATGGCCTCGCGCTCATCGGCGGGAGCCCGGCGATGCATCCCGTGTACGACTTCATCGAGCGGGTCGCCCGCTTCGAGGGACTCGCCGCGAGCGACCACCCGACCGTGCTCCTGCTCGGCGAGACGGGCACGGGGAAGGATCTCGTCGCGCGCGTCCTCCACGCCCGGAGCACCCTCGCCCGCGAGGCGTTCATCGCGCTCGACTGCACCGCGCTGCCGCGCAGCCTGATCGAGGCCGAGCTCTTCGGCTACGAGCGCGGAGCCTTCACCGACGCCAAGAGTACCAAGCGGGGTCTCTTCGAGGTGGCCACGGGCGGGACGATCTTCCTCGATGAGATCGGCGAGCTCGATCTCGAGGTCCAGGGTAAGCTCCTGCGCGCCATCGAGGAGAAGAAGGTGCGGCGGCTGGGGGGGCTGAGCGATTGCCGGGTCGACGTGCGCATCATCGCCGCGACCAACCGCGACCTCGGCCGGCTCGCCACGGAAGGCCGCTTTCGCCTCGATCTCCTCTATCGGCTGAACGTCCTCACCCTCACCCTCCCGCCGCTGCGCGAACGCGAGGAGGACATCGCGCTGCTCGCCGCGCACTTCATCGGCATCTGCGCGCGGAAGTACGACCGGCCTCCGAAGCGTCTCACCCCCGAGGCCGTCGCCGCGCTCACCGCCTTCCCCTGGATCGGCAACGTCCGGGAGCTGGCACACGTGATCGAGCGGGCGATGTTGCTGGTGGAAGGCGAGACCCTCGAGGGGTGGCAGCTCGGGCTGGAATCCCGCTTGCCCGACGCGGAGCCGCCTCGTTCAGTGTCTCCGGCAGCGCCGGCCCCGGCACCCGAAACGCTGGAGGCGATGGAACGACACCTTCTCCAGCAGGCGCTGGAGAGCAACGCCTGGAACATCTCGCGCGCGGCCCGGCGGCTCGGTGTGAGTCGAGAGCTACTCCGCTACCGCATGCGGAAGTACGCCATGACTCCACCCGGCCGCTAGTCGGGGAGGCGGCTACGTTCCGGCGCACGGGGAGGGGGCCGAGGGGCGAGGGGG
>VBLA01000293.1 GCA_005879245.1 Deltaproteobacteria bacterium | reverse complement strand
GTAGAGCGCTTCGTCCATCACCCCGGACACCTCGTTGTCGATGCGGAGGCGCCGCTCCTCCTTCACGACACCTCGCTCCTGCTCGAGGTTCTGCGGTGTGATGGCGAGGTGCGCCATGCGGTCGCTCTCGAGGTCGAGGACCAGCGGGAGGGCCTCACGCGGGAAGTTGTTGAGGTAGGCGGTGAGATCGCGGCTGGTGTACCCGTTGGTCGAGCCACCGTTCCCCTCGATCAGGTCGTCGAAGACGCCGGGACCGAACTTCTTCCCGCCGTTGAACATCATGTGCTCGAAGAGATGCGCGATGCCGGTCCGCCCCTGCCGCTCGTTCCGGGAGCCGCAGTGGTAGAAGACGTACGAGGAGACGACCGGCGCCGAGTGGTCCTCCTGGACGAGCACGAGAAGCCCGTTCTTGAGCGTGCGGTCCGCGACCGCCAGGTCAATCGATGCTCCGTACGTGGGTGCGTCGCCCGCGTGCGCCGCGCAGGGCACAATCGCGAGCACGGCGAAGAGAAACACGACCGAAGGACGCAGCACGGCGCGCCCTCCTTAGCAGATGACGGAGGGTCGTCAAGCTGGTAGAGGAGCGAGCGATGGCGCGACCGAAATCGCGCTTGCGGGAGTCACGCACCGCAACGTCGCGCTCCCCGCAGGACTCCCGTCGTGAGGTCGAGCGGCTCCGGCAGGAGATCGAGCACCACAACTACCGGTACTACGTCCTCGACGACCCGGTCGTGACCGACGAGGAGTACGACACCCTCTTCCGCCGGCTGCAGGCCCTGGAGGAGGCACATCCCGAGCTCCGCAGCCCGGACTCTCCCACCCAGCGCGTCGGCGCGGCACCCCTCGACAAGTTCGAGACGGTTCGGCGCCGCCATCCCATGCTCTCGCTCTCGAACGTGACCACGCGCGAGGAGATGGCAGAGTTCGACGCGCGGGTGCGGAAGTTCCTGAACCTCGAGCGCGTCGAGTACGTGGGCGAGCCGAAGGTCGACGGCGTGGCGGTCGAGCTGGTCTACGAGGACGGCGTGCTGCGCACGGCCTCGACGCGCGGCGACGGGCTCACGGGCGAGAACATCACGCCGAACATGCGGACCATCCGGAGCCTCCCGCTCCGTCTGCGGTCGGCCGACGGACCGCTGCCGGCGCTCCTCGAGGTACGCGGCGAGGTCTTCCTCCCGATCGCGGCCTTCCGGCGCTTGAACCGCGAGCGCGAGGACGCCGGTCTCCCGGCCTTCGCCAACCCGCGGAACGCGGCGGCGGGTTCGCTGAAACAGCTCGATCCGGCCGTCACGGCCGCACGCCCCCTCGACTTCGTCTGCCACGGCACGGGAGAGATCCGCGGTGCGGAGTTCGCGACGCACTGGGACACCCTCCAGGGGCTGGCCGGCTTCGGTCTACGGCCCGTGCCGCGGAGCCGCGTGCTCGGGACGCTCGACGAGGTCTTCGCCTTGTTCACCGGCCTCGAGGCGGAGCGCGACACCCTGCCCTACGAGATCGACGGGCTGGTCGTGAAGGTGAACGACGTGCGCCTCCAGCGCCGCCTCGGCGAGATCTCCCGCTCGCCCCGCTGGGCGGTGGCGTTCAAGTTCAAGGCCCGCCAGGCGACGACGCGGATCCGCGAGATCGTGCCGTCGGTCGGACGCACGGGTGTCCTCACCCCGGTCGCCGAGCTCGAGCCCGTGGCGGTGGGCGGCGTCACCGTGCGGAACGCCTCGCTCCACAACATGGACGAGATCGAACGCAAGGACATCCGCGTCGGCGACACCGTGCTGCTCGAGCGCGCGGGGGACGTGATCCCCTACGTCGTGAAGGTCGTCCCCGAGAAGCGGAGCGGGGATGAGAAGCGCTTTCGCATGCCGCGGCGCTGCCCGGTCTGCGGGGCGGACGTGGTGCGGGCCGAGGGTGAGGCGGCCTACCGGTGCATCGGGCTCTCCTGTCCGGCACAGCTGAAGCAGTCGCTCCGCTTCTTCGGGGCGCGGGGTGCGATGGACATCGAAGGGCTGGGCGAGAAGCTCGTGGACCAGCTCGTCGACCGCGGGCTCGTCCGCGACCTCGGGGGCCTCTACGCCCTCGACACCGACACGTTCGCCGGCCTCGAGCGCATGGGGAAGAAGTCGGCCGCCAACCTGATCGCCCAGATCGAGCGGAGCAAGCAGACGACGCTTCCCCATCTGCTCGTCGGACTCGGCATCCGGCAGGTGGGCGAGGCGACGGCCAAGGCCCTCGCCGAGCACTTCGGGACGCTCGAGCGCATCATGGATGCCACCCCCGAGGAGCTGACGGAGGTGCGCGACGTCGGCCCCGAGGTGGCGGCGAGCATCCGTCGCTTCTTCGCGGAGCGACAGAACCGGAAGGTCATCGAACGGCTCCTCGCGGCTGGGGTGCGCCCGGCATCCGTCAAGCGGGCGAAGGGGCCGCTCGCGGGAAAGAAGTTCGTCCTCACGGGCGGGCTCGACGCCATGACGCGTCCCGAGGCCCAGCGCCGGATCGAGGCGTTGGGGGGCCGGCTTCTCTCGAGCGTGAGCAAGGAGACCGACTTCGTCGTGGTCGGCTCGGAGGCAGGCTCCAAGCTCGCGAAGGCAAAGGCGCTCGGCGTCCGCACGCTCGACGAACGCGAGTTCCTCCGCATGGTCGGCGGCTGAATGACCGTACGCGCGCACCTCGCGATCTCCGGACGCGTGCAGGGCGTCTGGTACCGCGGCTCGATGCAGGACGAAGCCGAACGGCTGGGCCTCGCCGGTTGGGTCCGGAACAGGCCCGACGGCACGGTGGAGGCCGAGGTCGAGGGTGAGCCACGGGTGGTCGAGGAGCTCGTCACCTGGGCCCGCCGGGGGCCCCGCGGTGCGCGGGTCACCGACGTCGCGGTCCAGTGGATCGAGCCGAGGGGCCAGCGGGGCGAGTTTGTCGTCCGCGGGTGAGGGGCGGCGTCTCCACATGCGCGCCGCCCTTCTCCTCGCCGCGCTGTACCTCGCACTCGCCCTCCACGGCCTTGGCGGCGCCGACATCGTGGGCGACGACGAGGCGCGCGAGGCGGGCATTGTGCAGGACGTCGTGGCCGGCCACGTCGTCTGGCCGCGCTTCAACGGCGAGCTTCTGCCCGACAAGCCGCTGCTGTTTCACTGGCTGGCCGCCGTGCCGTGCGCGGGAGCGGGCTTTTCCGAGACGGCCGTCCGGCTTCCGTCGGCACTCGCGGGCGCGGCGCTCGTCGCCTGGACGGCGCATTTTGGGACGGAGCTTTTCGGACGACCTGCGGGGCTCGTCGCGGCGGCGCTCCTCGGGACCATGCCGGCGCTCTTTACTCGCGCCCGCGTCGCTCGTCCGGACGTGTTGCTCGTGTTGCTCCTCGCGGCGGCGCTGGGGTTCGCCTTCCGCTGGTGGCGCGACGGCCGACGGCATGCCGCGACGGCCGCCCTCGCGTTGCTCGGCGCCGCGACGCTCGCCAAGGGGCCCGTCGCGCCGGTGCTCTTCGCGGTGACGCTCGGAGGCTTTCTCGTCTGGGAGCGCG
>VBLA01000292.1 GCA_005879245.1 Deltaproteobacteria bacterium | reverse complement strand
CGTTGGTCCCGATCGAGAAGAAGTCCACCTCGCGGATCAGCTGGTGCGCGAGCATCACGGCCGAAGGCACCTCGACCATCATCCCGACCTGCACGCTCGGGTCGAAGTTACTGCCCTCGTGGCGGAGCTCCGTCTTCGTCTCCTCGAGGAGCTCCTTCGCGCGCCGGATGTCCTCCACGCTGGAGATCATCGGGAAGAGGACGCGCACCCGGCCGAGGGTCGCCGCCCGCAGGATCGCCCGCAACTGGACCTTGAAGAAGTCCGGCATCTCCAGCGAGATCCTGATCGATCGCCAGCCGAGGAAGGGGTTGTCCTCGCGCGGCAAGCGCATGTAGCCGGGGTACTTGTCGGCTCCGACGTCGAGAGTGCGAATCGTGACGGGCCGACCCTCCATCCCGCGCACGACACGGGCGTAGAGCTGGAACTGCAGATCGGCGATGAGCCCGATGTTGGCATAGAGCGCGACGCGCCGGCCGTCGGGCGTCTCCGCGGGCAGGGTCTTCAGGGTCTCGAGCTCGCGGTTGAAGGCCCGGTAGTCGCGCTCGAGCCGCTCGTACTCGCGCGCGACGTCCGGTCCAGGGTTCACGTAGATCACGCCCGAGTTCCCGTCGACCAGCAGCTCGTCGTGCTCGTGCACGGTCTCCGTCAGGTGCTCGACGCCCACCACCGTGGGGATCTCGAACGACTTGGCGAGGATCGACGCGTGGGAGGTGACACCGCCGGTGGCGAGCACGATCCCCTGGAGGTGCTGGTGCTCGATGAGCACGAGATCGGAGAGCGTCAGCTCGTCGGCAACCAACACGCTGTCCTTCGCGAGCGGACGCTCCGGCTCCTCGACCCCGGCCAGGTTCCGCAGGATGCGGATCCCCACGTCCTTCAGGTCGACGGCGCGGTCGCGGAGGTAGCCGTCGGACATGCGGGCGAACTCCGCGAGGTACTCGTCCACCACGCGCTTGAGCGCCGCCTCGGCACTGAGCCCATGGTCGATGGCCGACTCGACCTTGCCGATGAAGCCCTGGTCCTCGAGCATCAACCGGTGCGTCTCGATGACGGCGGGGTCGAATTCGGGGAGCCGGGCGGAGAGCCGCTGCTTCAGCCGCCCGAGCTCGGTCGCCGACTCCGCGAGCGCGCGCCGGAACCGCCGGCGCTCCTCGGCGGGATCCTCGGCCCGGGTCTCATCGATCAGGGAGAAGCTGACCGGCGGCTGCAGCAGGTGGGCCTGGCCCCGTCCGAAGCCGGGCGCCGCCGCGAGCCCGTTCAACCGGGCCCGGGCCCGCCCCCGCGGCGCCCCGGTCGGTCGCGCACTCGTCTTCTCGTACGCCTGCAGCCGCTTGATCGCGGTGACCATCCGCCGCCGGTACTCGCGGCGCTCCTTCTCCTTGGTCTTCAGGTCCTCCAGGAGCCGCGCCTGCATGATGATGCCGCCCACCTGGGCGGCGATCGCGCGCAGGAGCCGGATCTCGTGCGTCGAGAAGCGACGCCGGCGCAGGGTCTGCACCACCAGCACCCCGATCGGGGTGCCGCGCTCGACGATCGGGACGCCGAGGAAGGAGTGGTAGCGCTCCTCGCCGGTCTCGGGGAAGAACTTGTAGCGGGGATGCGTCGCGGCATCGACGGCCATCACCGGCTCGAGCTTCTCGATCGCCATGCCGGTGAGCCCTTCCTCGACGCTCATCGTGACCTTGCCGACCGTGCTCCGTTCGAGGCCGGTCGTCGCCCACAGTGTGAGCCGCTGCGCGCGCGAATCGAGGATGTAGAGCGAGCAGACGTCGGTGCTCGCGCGCTCCGCCACCACCTCTACGACGCGTTGGAGCGTCTCCTGGAGATCTTCCGAGCGCGCCGTGAGCGCGCCGATGTCCTCCAGGACGGTGAAGCCATGGCTGCGGCGTCCCGCCTTCGAAGCTCGACGCCTCGTGCTGCCGGCCGGCTTGCGGGTCTCCGCATCCATCCCCGTCGCGGGCGATCTTAGCGGGTGTCCTCTGCCGCCACAATGCACGCCGCGCGGCGCCGGCGCGCGACGACTTCCACGCTCGTCAGACGGACGCCGCGCTGAATGCGACCGCGGCGTAGCTGACGGAGTGCTCGTAGTCTCCGGTCAGCTCGAGCGAGGTCGTGTAGGCGAGCTTCTCGCCCCGCACGCCACCGGGCAGCGCTCGCAACAGGACTTCGATCGGGCTCCGACCGCAGATGGTCGCCCCGGTCTCCTCGACGTAGCGAGTGAAGCCGTCCGCATCACAAGCGACCAGGTGATCGAGCGCACCCTCGTCCAGGCGGCGGATCGCGTCGGCCACCGTCGCCGCGTCGGTGGCGGGAACGGGCAGGTAGCCGAAGCGCCGACCGTAGTGGACCAGGTCGGAGCTCACGACGACGAGCGTGTCACGAGCCAGCAGCGGGCGGAGGGCAGCAGCCAAGGAGGCCGCATCCTCGCCCTCGAGGGCGCCGACGAGCAGGGGCACGATCGGGCACCCAGGGGCGAGTGTCTGCCAAAGCGGGAGCTCGATCTCGAGCGCATGCTCCCGCATGAAGGTCGCCGGGTTCGCCTGCACGCGCGGCGTCCGGGCGAGCGTGGCCACGGCCTCCTGGTCGATCGGCACGAAGCCGAGAGGCGTGCGGTACGCCGTCATCGGGAGCACGCAGGCACCGCGAAAATTCGCGAAGTGGCTGGGCGCGAGGATGACGGCGCGACGCCACGCGGCCCCCGCAGCCGCGAAGCCGGTCGCCGCGGTGCGTCCCGAGTACTGGTAGGCCGCGTGCGGGACGACGATCGCCAGCACGCCGGGGCGCGACGGACCGCCGGCGTCGAGGAGGCGACGGGCGAGATCGGCGAGCTCGACGGGGTCTGCCGGGTACCACCGCCCGGCGAGGTGGGGCTCCTTCACGCGTGGCAGCGGATCGCTCACGTCGGGTCACCGCCTGGCGGGCCGCCGAACGCGGCCCACAACCGCCGCACCTCGGGCTCTCCGAAGCAGCGCGGACAGCCCACGATCTCCACCACGTCGAGGAGACGCCGGTAGGTGACGGGCATCTCGTCATCGCCGCCGCGGCGGATGGTCGCCTCGCTCGTCGGACCCGTGTGGAGGAGATAGTAGCCGACTACGTAGTCGGTCCGCGTGTGGCGGGTCCCCTCGACCGCGGCGCC
This sequence comes from Deltaproteobacteria bacterium, assembly GCA_005879245.1. GTDB lineage: Bacteria > Desulfobacterota > Binatia > DP-6 > DP-6 > DP-23. The sequence goes on along the minus strand of VBLA01000292.1, from coordinate 1,090 downwards.
GCAGCGGTTGCAGCGCCGCGCGGGCGCCACGTCGCTCTCGATCTGCCCGATCGGCTGGGGCATCGCCTGCTGTAGGGAGAAATGCGCTTCGGAGTCAACCGCCTGACGCGCGCCGCGCCGGCTTCGCCTTTTGACCGACCTCCGACGAGCGGGTAACGTGCCGCGCCGCACCATGGCGCGGAAACGCCGACCGACCGGCGGGCTCGGCCGAATCCTCTTCTGGACGGCCGTCGCGAGCGCCCTCGCCGCCACGCTCGTCGGCGTGATCCTCTACCGCGAGATCACCGCCGAGCTGCCGCCCGTCGATCAGCTCCTGCGCTACAAGCCGCCGGTGGCGACCCGCATCTACGCCGAGGACGGCTCGCTCATCGGGGAATTCTTCGTCGAACGGCGCTACCTGGTGCCGCTCGCCCACATCCCCTCGCACGTCCGGCTCGCCTTCCTCGCCGCCGAGGACGCCGACTTCTATCGCCACCGCGGTGTCGACCCGGTCGGGATCGCGCGCGCGCTGGTGATGGACGTCGTGCGTCACCAGGTCGTGCAGGGCGGCAGCACGATCACCCAGCAGGTCGTGAAGGCGCTCCTCCTCACGCCCGAACGGAGCTTCGAGCGGAAGCTCAAGGAGCTCGTGCTGGCGCTCCGACTCGAGACGAAGCTCAGCAAGGACGACATCCTCTACCTCTACCTGAACCAGATATACTTCGGCGCGGGCGCGTACGGGTTGGCGGCAGCGGCGCGGGAGTTCTTCGATGCCGACGTGGCGGACCTGACGATCGCCCAGGCGGCGGTCCTCGCCGGCCTGCCGCAGGCCCCCAGCCGTTACGACCCCCAGCGGCGGCCCTCTCAGGCGATCGCCCGCCAGCACTACGTCCTCGAGCGCATGCGCGTCGAGGGCTTCATCAGCGAGCAGCAGTACCAGGCCGCGCGCGCGGAGCCGATCGTCTTTGCCCGCCGCCGGCCGGCCACCTACCTCGCCGCGCCGTGGTACGTCGAGCATGTCCGGCGCCTGCTCGAAGAGCGTTACGGCGACACGGCGCCCTACCAGCTCGGGCTCCAGATCACCACCGCCGTCGATCTCGGGATGGAGCGC
>VBLA01000291.1 GCA_005879245.1 Deltaproteobacteria bacterium | reverse complement strand
TGGCGCCCGAGCGCGCGAGGTCGAGCAGGCGCTGCGCGAGGTCCTGGAGCTGCGCGACGTCCTCGCGCACCGTGCCGAGCAGATGCTGCTGCTCGACGTCGAGGCTGTTCCGCTCCAGCCGCTCGACGGCCATGCCGAGCGACGTGATGGGCGTGCGCAGCTCGTGTGAGAGGGTGGCGACGAGCGCTTCGCGGCGGCGCTCCTGATCGCGGAGGTGCGTGACGTCCTGCAGGGCGACGATCAGGCCGGCCGGCGACCCATCCCGGGCGCGGAACGGCGTCGGCCGGAGCACGTAGTGGTGGTCGCGGCCACGCAGGAAGAGCTCGATCTCGACGCGGTCCCCTTCCCGCTCGGGGTGCGCCAGGAACTCCCGGATGGCGGCACGCAGCCGCAGGTAGTGGGGATGAGCCGTCCCCAGCTGCGCGAATGGGCGTCCGAGGACGGCCGCGCGGTCGACCGCGAGGATCGTGCACGCCACCTCGTTCACGTGGACGACGGCGCCCGCCGGATTGAGGACGATGAGGCCATCCTCGATCGCCTCCATGACGGCCTCCGTCTTGGCCTTCTCCTGGAGCACGGCATCGACCTGCGTGCGCTCGATGGCGATCGCCGCCTGCCGGGCGAGCGCCTCGAGGAGCTGGCGTTGGCCGAAGGGGAGGGCGGCGGCGGGTGCCTCGGCCCGCAGGGCGAGGACGCCGACCACGCCGCGGGCCGTGGCGAGCGGCTCAAGCAGCCAGGCACCCCCCGGCAGGGTATCGCTGCCGCGTCCGGCGGCCTGGTTGTGCTGCCAGACCCAGGTCGCGGCGGCGAGATCGGTCTCGGGCAGCTCCGTCCCGGGCGGGTGCCCCGCGCGCGCCACGAGCCCGCCGCTCCCGGGCAGCAGGACCACGGCCTGGCACTGAAACTCCTCGGCCACGTGCCGTGCGACGATCGGCCCCAGGTCGTCCATCCCCGCTGCGGCGGCGACCTGGCGGCTGAAGGCATAGAGCGCCGCGGTGCGCGCCTCCCGTTGCCGGGCGCTTTCGGCCTGGGTGCGGATGCGAGTGGCCAGGTTGCTCGTGAGCACCGCAACGATCAGGAACACGAGGAGCGAGAACACGTCCTGGGGGTTGGTGATGGTGAAGGTGTAGACGGGCGGGATGAAGAAGAAGTCGTAGAGGAAGAGGCTCACGACCACGGCGACGATCGACGGTCCGAGACCGCCGAGCACCGCCGTGGCGAAGACGCCCGTGAGGAACACCATGGCGAGGTCCTGCAACGCGACGAGGTGGTGCAGGATCGACGCGACGAGCCCCGCGGCGCCGGACAGGAGGACGGCCAGGAGGTAGGCGCGGGCAGACGTCACGTGCAAGGGCCCCGACGCCCGGAACCTACTCCTCGAGGAAGGCCCTTAGCATCCAGGCCATCTTCTCGTGCTTCTCCATGAGGCCGGTCAGAAAGTCGTTGGTGCCGATATCGCCGTGCTTGTCCGCGCAGGTAACCAGGTCGCTGCGCAGGTTCCGGACGAGGGTCTCGTGGTCCGCGAGCAGCGCCCCGATCATGCCGCGCGCGGCGGGGCGCTCTCCCGGTCGCTCGGCGAGCCGGGCGAGACGCGAGAACTCGGCCAGCGTCGCGACCGATCGGCCACCGAGGGCCCGCACGCGCTCCGCCACCTCGTCGACGATGTCATCGAGCGCCTCGTACTGCCCTTCGAAGAACTTGTGCAGGTCGTTGAACTGTGGCCCGACGACGTTCCAGTGGAAGTTGCGGGTCTTCGTGTACAGGAGATACTCGTCCGCCAGGAGCGTGTTGAGGATCTCGCTCACCCCCTGCCGCTGTCCTTCCGTGAGTCCAAGGTTCAGTTGCATGCTCTCCTCCCTTTCTGTCGTGATCGAGGCGTGTCTTGTGCGCACCGGCCGCAGAGCCCCATCACCTGGACGCTGACGGAGTGTGCCACGAAAGCCGAAAGCCGCCGGGGCGGTGCGATCGCGTCCAGCCCATCGTCGTAGAAGTCGACGATCTTCTTGCAGCGCGTGCAGACGAGGTGATGGTGCCGGTCGAGATTCGCGTCGTACCGCTTGCGCTCGCTGATCACCGACACCTCGCGAGCCACGCCGAGCCTGGTCAGCGCATCGAGGGCCTTGTAGATCGTCGCGAGCGACAGGGACGGCATCCGGCGGCGGACTCGGCGGTACAGTTCTTCCGGGCTCGGGTGGTCCTCTGCCTGCAGGAGCGCCCGGTAGACGGCCACCCGCTGGGGGGTGACGTTCATGCCGGCCTGGCGGCAGCGGCGAAGGAGACCGTCCGTGCTGCGCTGGAGGGTCCTGGCGCTGTGGCGCACTTGGAGAATGATTCTCCAGAATGAGATCCCCGTCAAGGTGGGCGCGGTCGCCGTTCCGGCACGCCGGCTTGCGCTGGCGCGCGAGCCGCTGTTACGAGAACAGCCGGGAATGGATGCGACGGTCCTCACGGGCTCCCACGCCCGCAAGCTCTTCGGCACCGCGGCGCTGTTCAACTTCCTCGTGGCGCTGGCCCTCTTGTTCTTGCGGCCGCAGCTGGGGCCGCTGGTCAGGCTCGACCCCGTCACGGGCACCAACCTCGTCTTCGTCTACCTCGCCGCCGGGCTCGTCGCGGTGTTCGGCTACGCCTACCTGCGCATCGCGCAGGACCCGGAACGCTTCCGTCCCTTCATCGAGCTGGGCGTGATCGGCAAGCTGCTGGCCGTTGGCGCCGTCACGTGGCCGTGGCTGACCGGCGAGGTCGGGTGGCAACTGCCGCTGGTCGTCAGCGGCGACGCCGTCTTCGCTCTGCTGTTCATCGATTTCTTGCGACGAACCCGCCGCGCCTGACGGGGTCGTTTGCGCCCGGCCGTCCTTGAAGGCACGAGGTGACGAGGGCTCTCGATCAAGCGCCGTCTCGGCGTGGGAAAACAAGACACACAACAGAAAGGACACTCGTCTGCCACGTCGAGGTCAGCGAGCCCGGGGCGCGGGCTCGGCCTCTCCGCGATCGTCGGCATGACGTTCCTGGCCTACCTCCCTGTCCTGTCGGCCGGGTTCATCTGGGACGACGATACGCACGTCACGAATCAACCCCTGCTGGCGACGTGGGACGGCTTGAGAGCGATCTGGCTCCAGCCCGGCGCCACGCCGCAGTACTATCCGCTCACACACAGCACCTTCTGGCTGGAGTATCACCTCTTCGCGCTACAGCCTCTCGGGTACCACGTCGTCAACGTCGTCCTCCATACCGTGAACGCGAGCCTGGTCTGGCTCGTGCTCGAGCGGTTGGCCGTTCCCGGAGCATGGCTGGCCGCTGCCGTGTTCGCCCTCCACCCCGTGCAAGTCGAGACGGCCGCCTGGATCACGGAGCTGAAGAACCTCCAGTCGGGACTCTTCTACCTGCTCGCCATGCTCGCCTACCTGCGATTTGCCCTGCCGGGACCGGGCGCCGGGTCGAAGCGCCTCTACGGCGCGGCGCTTCTCGCCTTCGCCGGCGCGCTCCTCAGCAAGACCGTGACTTCCACGCTTCCGGCCGCGCTGCTGATCTGCCTCTGGTGGAAGCGGGGACGCCTCGAGCGGCGGGACGTCCTGCTGCTCATCCCGTTCTTCATCACCGGGATCGCGTGCGCGCTGGTGACGGCGTGGCTCGAGACGTGGAGAGTGGGAGCCCAGGGGGCCGACTGGGTGCTGTCCTTTCCGGAGCGATGCCTCGTAGCCGGACGCGCTCTCTGGTTCTACGCGGGCAAGCTCGTGTTCCCCTGGGGCCTGACGTTCATCTACCCGCGCTGGAAGATCGA
>VBLA01000290.1:6568-9236 GCA_005879245.1 Deltaproteobacteria bacterium | reverse complement strand
TTGCGCCGCGGGAGACACAACTCGGGATGCTCGCGCAGATAGTGGTCGAGCGCCGAAGTGCCGCTCTTCTGTGCGCCGGCGACGATGAAGCTCACCTTGCGGGGCGGGGTCATCGGTCTATGAACACCGCGATCGACGCGACGAGCATGCGCTCGCCGAGCCAGGTCAACACATACAGCATCAGGGCGGCGGCTTGCAGGTGCCACCTTATCAGCCGTTCGTCGAAGGCGGCTTCCAGAATCCACGGTGGCTCCTCGTCCTGGCCCCCAGGGCGACCACTTCGGGCTCCTGGTAGGAATCGGCTTCGCCGGCACGCCTCGCATGCAGGGAAGCGTAGAGGCCCGCCTCTCGCAGCAACTCCGCGTGACGCCCCGTCTGCTCGATCCGACCCCGCCGGATGACCAGGATCCAGTCGGCTCTCTGGATCAAGTCGAGATCGTGAGAAATGATGATCGTGGTCTTTCCCTTCATCAGCTCCTGCAGCCCCTGCAGCACAATGTGGAAGGACTCCGCATCGAGGCCTGTGGTCGGCTCGTCCAGGATGAGGAGCGGCGCGTCGCGGACGAACGCGCGGGCGATGGCGATTCGCTGGCGCTGGCCGCCCGACAGGTTCGTCGCGCGTTCGCTCAGCTGCGTATCGTACCCGGCCGGCATCTTCTCGATGAACTCGTGCGCATTGGCCCGTACGGCGGCCGCGATGATCTCGTCGCGCGTCGCGCCGGCCCGCCCGTAGCCGATGTTGTGCGCGACGGTCCCGCGAAAGAGGATCGTGTCCTGTAGCACGAGGCTGACCTGACGGCGGAGCGAATCCAGCGTGAAGTTCCGGATGTCGGAGCCGTCGATGCGCACCTCGCCGGCATCGGGGTCATAGAGGCGGGGGATCAGCTGGGCGATCGTGCTCTTGCCGGCGCCGCTCGGGCCGACCAGCGCGACCACCTCGCCGGAACGCACGCGGAAGCTCACGTCGTCGAGGACGAGGCCGCTTGGTGAGTCGTTCGCCGTCCCGCTCGCCCTGTCCTCGGGGTCGAGCCGGTAGGCGAAGCTCACGTGCCGGAATTCGAGCTCGCCCCGGAACGTGCGGGCTTCCCTCGCCGCCGGCGAGTCGTAGACCGAGGGCCGGCGGGCGAGCACCTCGGCGACCCGCTCCACACTCGCGCGAATCTTCCCGAAGACCGCCCACTCCTTGATGATCCTGCGGGTCGGCCTGAACATGTTCTGGATCAGGATGATGAATAGGATCAGGGTCCCGACGCTGAAGGCGCTGCGGTCGACGAGCCAGATCCCCAGCCAGACGACGGCGGAGATCGAAACGGCCTTGAGGACGCCGACCACCCAGCTGAACCGGGCCTGCAGGCCGACGGACTCGAGCGCGGCGGCCATGGCCTTGCGGCTGTGCTCGTCGAATCGGTCCTGCTCGTAGCGGCTTCGGCCGAACGTCTGCACCACCGGGATGGAGATCAGCAGCTCCTGCGCGGTCGAAGTGAGGTCACCCTCCCGGGCCCGCTGGCGCCTGGCGGTTGCCGTGATCCGCTGCGAGAAGTAGTTCGAGATGAGCGACAGGACCGGAACCATGACGACGGTCAACACCGTCACCTGCCACGAGTGGAACACCAGGAATACCAGCGTGCCGACGAGGAGCAGGGCGCTGCCGGCGATGTCGGGGAGCGATTGGGTGAGGAACCGTTCCACCTCCTCGATGTCGCTGGTCACCCGCCGCAGCATGTCGCCGGTCCGTCGCTGATGGTGGAAGGCGAGTGAGAGCCGCTGGAGGTGCGCGTACAGCGTCACCCGCATGGTGTAGCCCAGCCGCCGGCCGCCGCGCGCGACGAAGATCTCGGCCAGGGAATCGGCGAGACTGTCGAGCACGGCGAGCACGATGATGGCCGTCGTGAGCAACGCGATCGTGCCGATCCTGGGCGAGGCGATCCACGGGAACCAGAGCGGGGACCGCTCATCCCTGAGGAAGTCGATCAAGTAACCGATGGGGTAGGGCTGGAACACCGAAGCAACGGCTTCGACGGCAAGCATGAGAAGCGTGAGGACGAACCATCGCCGCTGGTCCGTGCTGAACCGTCGCAGGAACCGCGTGGCGCCATGGTCGTCGCGGCGGCCCTCCGCCCTCGAGGTGGCGGGCGACTGCTCGGGCGAGGCCATCAGCGTGCCGACCTCCACCGGAGCCCTCGCGCAGTGGTACGCGGTTCGCGCTCTCGCACCACGCCGAAGAGCCCGGCCAGCTCCTCGGCACTGCGCCGCAGATCGAACCGTTCCTCGACCGTCGCCCGGCCCGCTGCACCCAGTTTCAGGCGCAAGGCGTGGTCGTCCAGGAGGGAGGCGAGATGCGTGGCAATCTCCTCTACGTCGCGGGGCCGGCCCACCAGCCCGGCGACTCCGTGGGTCACGAGCTCTGGAATCCCGCCGACCGCCGTCGTTACCACCGGCAACCCGCTGGCCAGCGCCTCGACGAGGACGTTCGGGATGCCGTCCCGGTCGCCGTCTTCGGTGACGAGCGGTGTCAGAACGAACACGTCGGCCTGCCCGTAGGCACGCATGAGGTCACGACGGGAACGTGCGCCCGCGAACGTGATGCGGTCCCCGAGATCGAGGTCCTGCACGATGCCCTTCAGCTTGCTGCGCTCCGGCCCCTCTCCGTAGATGCGGCACCGGAAGC
>VBLA01000290.1:4844-6553 GCA_005879245.1 Deltaproteobacteria bacterium | reverse complement strand
GGTGCGCGCGAGGCTGGAACGCGTGCAGATCCACACCATGGTGGAGCAACTTGACCTTGTCGTGCAATCTTGGTGGCAGGACGTTCCGAAGGTACTCGACGTTCGGCAGGCAGCAGGTCACGATCGTTTCCGATCGCGCCGCCCGAGCTCTCAGCATGGACTCGGGCACCTGGTACAGATCCCGAGCATGAGCGGTGAAGCTGTAAGGAAGGCCGGTCAAAAGGTGGGTCAGCAATGCGACCAGCGTCGGGTCGTGCGCGAAATGCGCGTGCAGGTGGCCGATTGGCCCCCCGCCGCTGCTCTCCAGTTGGTGCAACCGCATCGTGAGGCAGACGGCGTGGTGGAAGCACGTGTAGCGCGAGGCCACCCGGTAGCCCGCGTCGCTCTCACCCGACGCGATCGTGTGGCGAAGGGCGGCAGCGTACCGTCGCGGTGAGCGGATCGCCGCACGGAGATGCGTGGAGATCGCCGACGCCCACGTTCGCCCCAGCCGGTCCAGGTACTGAACAGGGGCCCGGACCTCGGCGACTTCGGCCTGCGTTACCTCCTCGCGCGGATCCGTCATGGCGAAGATATGGATGGGCACCCCGAGTCGTTCGAGCGCCCGTATCTCGTCGAGGATGAAGGTCTGCGACAGGCGGGGGTAGCTGCGGACGATGTAGCCGACCGACGGGACCGACCTGCGATCGAGTCGGTTCGCGCCCATCAGCTCGCTCCCGGGAGACCACCGTCGAGGGAGGCGATGCCTGCCGCGAGCATCGCCGAAGTCTGGCGACGTTGCTCGTCGGCGTGGGGCCGGGGGAGAACGCCGGTGCCGGCGCAGAGCTGCCGCGCGATCTTGAGGCAGGAGTAGGCGTAGAAAACCGGGAACCGCCCGTCCATGTGCCATCCGGCCTGCCGGCTGTACGCCACAAGGAACCGGTCCCGGTGGCGCCCCAGTACGTCCGCCATGGCGGGGAGCCGGCAGCCGAGGAGCGTGAGATACGCACAGAAGTGCGCGAGGTCGAAGTTCGGATCGCCGAGGCGGAACTCGTCGAAGTCGATCACGCTGGCCCGGTCGGTCACGAAGACGTGCTGGTAGTGGAAGTCCTTGTGAATCGGCCGCCCGCTCTCGGCTCCGAGCTCTGACGATCGCTCCGAAAGGCGCCTGCTGATCCGATCGGCCGCCGCCGCCTCGTCCGGGTACCGATCGCCGACGATGGAGGACCACGCGCGGAGGTTCGCCAGCTCGTTCCCGACATCGAACGCTCTGTCCAGGGGCAGCCCAGATCGGTGCAGCGCGGAGAGCCACGCGGCGGCCAGGTCCATGTAGGTGGCGGCTCGTTCGTCGAGGATGGCGTCGCCGAGCACCCGGCCGCCAACCGGCAGGTACACGAGCATGGAGAGCTCGGGGATCCAGCCGAGGGGCCGCGGAACGCCGAGCTCCGGGGATCCGGAGGCGGCATAGTCCCAGAGCCATCGCATGATCTCGTGGACCCAGCGACCGCTGCCCGCGTCGCGATACATCTTGCCGAGGATCTCGTCTCCGTCGCCCGCCAGGGTGTAGCGGATCGTCCAGCGATGGTCGGGCTTGCGCCAGATGAGGTCCGCCCTGGTCACGACCGGCGCCGCTCCGCCGTCGTCGAATGGAGCGAGGAGCGTCCGGAGCCTCTCGGTCATGCCTCCGACGTCGAGCGCGATTCCGACGGCGGTCGGTGTTCCCCGGTTTG
>VBLA01000290.1:0-4576 GCA_005879245.1 Deltaproteobacteria bacterium | reverse complement strand
GTCCTGAATGCGCCGTCGCTGGCGACCGTCGATGGGTCCTCGTCGGTGAGGGCCTCGAGCCACCCGATCGCCTCGTCGAAGGAGAGAGCCAGCGTCGGTGCCGCTCTGGCAACTAGGGAGGAGAAGCGAAGCAGATCCTCCGCGTCGGCGGTGATGCGTCGCGGTGGTTCGGTCGGAACACGGACGGCGTGCAGGTTGGCGAGCACGGCTCCGGCCTTGCGCATCCACTGGAGGCGCGCCTCGCTCGCAGTCGTCGTGTTGAAGGCGAGGACGCGGAACTCGGCACACCCGGCCACCTCCGGCAGGAGGAACATGTGCAGGTCGGCGCAGTATGCGAGCGGCTGCAGGACGCGAGGCGTGTCCCGTCCCGGGCCGATATCGCGAAGCGCGATCAGGGTCCTCCACAGGGGGCCCCCGTCCATCGCGAGGATCTTTCCGTAAAGGACGCGCGGGACGGACCCGACTTCCAGGTCGAAGCGCAGGAGGCAACGGGATCCCAGCTTGTAGCGCACGGGGACGACCCGTACGATCCGGCACTCCGGTGCGAGCGCGAGCGCCTCCAGGTGCCGGCTCACCTTCTCGAGATCGACGGCCTCGGCAAGCCAGGGAAGGTCCGGATCCTCGTGGAAAGGTCGAAAGATGAGCTCGCCCGGACGAACGTCGACCACTCCGATGGTCTCCAGGGGTTCATCGTCACCGCGCTCGAGGGTCAGCTCGTGGGCCACCTGGCAGCGAATCGACGGCTGGTGGCTGATGTCGTGCACCTGCCGGGCGCGCACCCCGAGACCGGATCGCGTGTCCAGCGACGATCCCTCGTACAGCTTGGAGACGGCCGGGAGGTCGAAAAGAGTCGACAGCTGGGGAAGCCCCGGATCGAGGCCCAGATCCCTCTGACGCGAGGAGATCATGCCCCCGGTAGCGCCAGACGCGGCTCCTCCCGCCCTACGGTCGGCAACAGCGAGATGAGGTGTTGGACCGCTGCCGACAGCCCTCCGAGGTTGGGGCGGGATCCGGCGCGAACCGATCGTTCGTCGCCCAGACCGTGGCTGATCGCTTCGGCCAACGTGCTGCCGTTCATGTCGTTCGGGTCGAGTGTGTCGACCCACCCTCTATCATTGAAGAGCCGCGCCCGCGTCCGTTGCTCGGCGCTGGGACCGGGTCGCGGGATCAACAAGGCGGGGGTCGACGACCGAAGAATTTCCATCGTGGTGTTGTAACCCGCCCTCGCGATGACCAGGTCAGCGGCCTCGATGTAGCTGAGCGGGTCCGAGACGGTGACGCGAACCGGCACCCGTAGTCCCGCTGCACGGCTCTGGAGGTCGCGGCGTTCTGCCTTCGGCATGAAAGGGCCCGTGACCATCACCAGTGCGAGGCGCTGCTTGGCCTGGAGAGCGGGCAGGGCGTCGAGCAAGGGGCGCATCATCGGATATGCGTCGGCCCCACCGCCCGCCATCGCCACGACCAACTTCGTGCCGGCATCGGCACCGGTCGTGTACTGGGCGCGGATGCGCTCGGGATAGCGCGGGACGATCGGAGTGCAAACGTAGCCGCAATACCGCACCTTCTGTGCGACACCCTCCGGGAGGCGGTACTGCGCGGCGAGGTCGAACACGTCGCGGCTCCCGTACACGAGCACCAGGTCGTAGAAGCGTTCCATCGCTTCGTACGCCCCCTCCAGCTGCCACCGCTGCGTGATGACTTCGGGGGCATCGATGATATCCCGGAGCCCGAGGACCAAGCGCGTCTCCGGAACGGCCGTGCGCAGGACTTCGAGGGCCGGTTTGAGCTCTCCCATCGCCCCGTGGGGCATGTGGTCGACCAGCAGGATGTCGGGCCGGAAGTTCAACGCGACGCTGCGGATGAGCTGCTCCCGCATCGCGCGGACGACGTCGAAGCCGAGGGGCAGGTTGACCGCCCGCCAGTCGCCCTGCCGCACTTTCTCGATCGAGGGCAGCTTGACGTAGTCGTGATTCGGCGACGTCCGAAAGAAATTGCCGAGCGGCGAATCCTCGACCGTCAGGACGACCGAGTCGGGGTGGAGCTTGATGAGCTCGGCCGCGATCGACGTCGTGCGACGCATGTGGCCGAGGCCGAGACCGTCCTGCGCGTAGATCATCAGCCGCATCCGTGACGGCCCGGCGAAGCGTGTGCATTGGGGGCCACCTGTGGGCACGCCTGGAGAACGTCTGGCGTCGGGATTCGACGCCTCGCGTAAGTCTGCGACTCTACCTGGCTCGCGGTGCATGTCCCGTTGACTGCTTACGGCGTCGTTCGTCAACGCGGTTCTTAACCTACCAACGCGCCTCCTCGCGAGGGCGCCACGATCCATTTCGCTTCCACGAGCTACGGCGTGGCGGCGCGACGCAGCTTCTGCGGGAACTCTCGCCGGGCCGATGGGGGGCCGATGAACTCCTCGACGAGCTGGCGAGCCTGGTCGTCGGTGTACTGCTTGGGGGGCGTCTTCATCAGGTAGGCTGAGGGCCCCTCCAGCGGCCCGCCGATCCCTCGGTTGAGCGCCAGCTTGGCGCAGCGAACCGCGTCGATCACCACCCCGGCACTGTTCGGGCTGTCCCAGACCTCCATCTTGACCTCGACGTTGAGCGGCACGTTGCCGAAGGTCGTGCCCTCCATGCGGATGTAAGCCCACTTCCGGTCGGTGAGCCACGGCACGTAGTCGCTCGGCCCGATGTGGACCGCCTCTTCCGGCAAGGCATAGGCGAGCTGGCTCGTGACCGCGCCGGTCTTGGAGAGCTTCTTGGACTCCAGCCGCTCGCGCTCGAGCATGTTGAAGAAGTCCATGTTGCCACCGAAGTTGAGCTGGTAGGTGTGGTCGAGCCGCACACCGCGCTCGCGGAAGAGGTTGGTCAGCACGCGATGGATGATGGTCGAGCCGACCTGGCTCTTGATGTCGTCGCCGATGATCGGTAGCTCGCGGTCGGCGAAGCGCCTGGCCCAGTACGGCTGCGAGGCGATGAAGACGGGGATGCAGTTGACGAACCCGCAGCCCGCCTCCAGCACCTGCTCGACGTACCACTTGGTCGCCATCTCCGAGCCGACTGGGAGGTAGTTCACGACCACGTCGGTGCCGGTATCCTTGAGGATATTGACGATGTCGGCTGTCGATCCGCGCGCCTTCTTGACCCGGGTGCTGACGTACTTGCCGAGCCCGTCGTGGGTCATGCCGCGGTGGACAGGCACGTTCAGCGTCGGCACGGCGGCGAACTGGATCGTGTTGTTGGGCGCGACGCCGATCGCCTCGGAGAGGTCGAGCCCGACCTTGCCCTCGGCCACGTCGAACGCGGCGGAGAACTCGACGTCGCGGACATGGTAGCCACCCAGGTTGACGTGCATCAGGCCTGGGATGAACGTGTCTTCGGCGGCCGACCGGTAGAACTCGACCCCCTGCACCAGCGACGAGGCGCAGTTGCCGACGCCGACGATCGCAACCCGGACTTTCTCGTCTTGCCTAGCCATCTCTCCTCGTCCCTCGTTGGTTAAGGGGCTCGCCGGAATCTGGACGGTTGGGGTGCAAGGTGCGTGACCGAAGGACCTCTTTCTCTGTCGGTATTCATATCTTCTTCATGCCGTATGCTAATCTTCATGCCGTATGCCCTCGAGACGGCGCTCGGTTCGAAGTCGTAGAGACTGGTGCTCGACTTTGAGGCGATCCGCATCGAGCCCGACGCGGCCGATCACGTCGCCCGCGACCCCACCATTCTCTCGAAGCTGGGCGCGGGACGATTCAGGCGTGTGCCGAGGAAGAAGCTCTCCCACGCCCAGCAGGCAGCGACGCTCGTCGTGACTACAACTCTTGTCAGCGTGCCGTAAAGGTCAGCGTTGCGAGCGGCCCCGGCCCTTCAGCTTCAGTCCCTTTCGGAGGTGCTTGACCGCTTCACGAGCGAGCCGGTCGATCTGCTCGTGGCGCTCGTTGATGGCGAGCGTCAGGGTGTCGATCGCATCCGGGTGGGGCCCCGAGATGCGGAGGAGTTCCGTCAACGCATGCTGCTTCTCACACACGTCCTCGGCGAGGGGTCGAATCGCATCGATCGTGTCGCGAAGAATACGGCTTCCCACGGAGAATTCATCCTTCGTCCGCTCGAGGATCTCCGTCACGCCGCCAGTGGGGTCTGCCCACCGAAAACGCAGTCCGAGCAGGGACAACGGAGTCCACTCGCCCCCATCGTCATCTGTGGAGGAGGGTCGCGGTGCCGTTGACGGCAACGCTCCGATCACTTGGACCACCTCCCTCGGTCGGAAGCGTCCAGTTCTAGCTAGGACTGGGTTCCCGCGCATCTTCCCGCTGCCCCTTCCGCCGCTCGTGCTCTCGCCGCTCCGCCCTCAGCTGCGCCAGCTTCGTCCGCTGCTCGGGTGTCAGAACGCTCCGCATCTCGAGCACCATCATCGCGCGCGCCTTCCCGAGCCTGGCGCGTGCCTGCTCCAGGACGTCTACCTGATCGAGAACCTGCTTGTCGTCGACCGTGTCGGCAACCAGCATTGCGTCGAGATCCTCGCGTCTCTTCTCGACGTCCGCCTTCAGGTCCTTGAGCTTGTTCTGATCGCGGGCGAAGATGCGATC
>VBLA01000289.1 GCA_005879245.1 Deltaproteobacteria bacterium | reverse complement strand
GGAGGCGGGCTGGCCCGCCGGCTCGGCAGCCGTGCCCACGTCTCACGCGCGAACTCGCGCATCGAGCGTACGAGCACCACGGCGGCGCCGAGCGCCATGAACCCCACCACGACCGGCACGGAGATAGCGCCCGCAACGGCGCTCATCCCCCAGGCGCGCAACCCGCCAACATCCGCCCTGACCATGCGCTCCCCTCCTCAAGGCGGGCTCTAGCCTGGGGGGCACCAAGGAGCAAGGGGCGGAGCGTCAAAAACGGCAGGTCCCACCCGCGTGTCGACGGACGTTGCAGGTCGGCCCGCCCTCATCTACAAGCCGGGCGCCCCATGCCACGGTTCACCGAGGCGCTTCGCGACGTGCGCCGCCGGCCACTGCGGAACGGGCTCACGGTCGGTGGCATCGCGATCGGGGTTGCGGCGCTGGCCGTCCTGGGGGCGCTCTCCGAGAAGCTCAGCCGTCTGGTCGAGGGGGGGCGCGACTTCGCCACCGGCCAGATCACGGTGAGCGGCGCAGGTGCGGGCGCGCTCAGCGGCATGACACGCGGCGGGCTGCTCTCCGGTGATCAGCTGGCGGCGCTCCACGACGTGCCCGGTGTCGCCGCGACCGCGCCGATCATCATGTTCCCGGTCGCGGACACGCCCGCCGCGTTGCCCTTCACGATCGCCCCGCTCGTCTTCGGAGTGGACGTGCGGGCCCTCTGGCTGAACCGTCGCTCGCCGCCGCCGCGCGCGCGGAGCGGCCAGCTCGTTCCCGATCCCGGGGGCGACGAGGTCGTGCTCGGCAGCCAGGTCGCTCGCTACTTCGGCACGGAGACGGGTGGCAATCTCACCATCCGGGGCAAGAGCTTCCGCGTGGTCGGCATCCTCGAGCCGACGCTGACGGGGCCGGACAGCTTCGTCTTCATGCCGTTCCCGGTCGCCGAGCGTCTCCTCATCGAGAGGGAGCCCCTCCTCCGCCGGCTCGTGCTCGCCCGCGCAGCGGATGTGCTCCCCATCGCGACCGCAGCCGCGGTATTCTGGGCGGAGGGTGAGGACGCGGAGGCGGTGGCCGAACGCATCCGGCAACGACTCCCCGATCTCTCCGTGCTGTCTCCCGCGAACGCCGCCGGACAGATCGACCGCGCGCTCACGTTTCTCACCAGCATCATGGTGGGCAGCGCCCTCGTCGCTCTCGTGGTCGCCTCGCTCGCGGTCACCAACACGATGTTCACGGCAGTCGTCGAGCGCCGGAGGGAGATCGGTCTCCGGCGGGTGGTGGGGGCCACCCGGGGCCAGGTGGTGGCGCAGCTGGTGCTCGAGGCCGCGACGCTCGGGCTCTTTGGAAGCGGGCTCGGGCTCGGCACCGGAGCGATCGCCGTCCAGGGGTTGAACGCGCTCACCGAACGGCTCGGCGCGCCCATCTTCCTCTTGACCGGACGCCTCGCGGTCGTGTCGGCAATTCTGCCCGCCGGACTCGCCGTGCTGGCCGGGCTCTGGCCGGCGTGGCGAGCGGCTCGTCTCGCGCCCACCGAAGCGATCCGCTACGCGTGAGCCGACGCTACGGTGTGCCGGGCGGCTGCGCGACGGCGGGTCGGGGCCCGTGCCCGCGTCGCCGTCGACGGCGCCTGCGGCGGCGGTGGCGCGGCGCGCCTCCCGGGAGCACGGATCCCGGAGGCCCCCCGGCGAGCTTGGCCGCCTGCGGCTCCGGTGGCAGCCCAGGAGCACCCAGCTCCGCAGCCAGATCGTCCGCCGCCGGGTCGAGCGGGGGGAGCGGAGAGGGCGGAGAAAGCAGAGACAGTGGCGCGGCGGCCGGGGGAGCCGGGCGCACCGCGCCCGTCGGGTGTTCGGCGGGTTGTGCACCCCGGCGTCCCCGACGGCGGCGCCGGCGCCGCCGCTCGTGCCCGTCGGCGCGCGGGCCTCCCGCCGGTAGCGCGACCGCCAGCTCCGGCCGCGGGACCTCTCCGCCGGGAGCCTGCCACGGCCGGCGGGGATGGTGCGGGCGACGGTCAATGCGTCCCGCGGGACGCATCCCGACCCCGTGGGTCCGGCAGAGGTCGCACCGCCCGCACGGCGTCGGATCCGTGTCGCCGAAGTACCGCCGGAGGGCTACGCTCCGACACTCCGGCTCGCTCGCGTACTCCACCACGGCGCGCATCCGGCGGGCGTCCTCGCGCCGTAGCACCTCGAAACGGCTCCGGAGTCCCTCGACGCGCTCGACCAGCGTGTCGAGCGGCCCCGTCGCGTGCACGCGTCGGTTCTCTACCCGCTCGCAGATGCCGGCCTCGACGAGCGTCGTCACGAGCGAGCTCGCGGCCCGCTGCGACACGCCGGCCGAGAGGGCGAGCTCCTCGATGTTCGCGTCGCGTTCTTCTCCCGCCCAGGCCGCGAGCGCGCGGCCGAAGCGGCCGAGGAGCGACGGCGAGAGTCGCGAGAGCGCGAGGAGATGCTCCTGGATCTGCAGATCGCTCTCGTCGAAGAGGAGCATGCAGCGTGCGGCGTGGCCGTCACGGCCCGCCCGTCCGGCCTCCTGCAGGTAGCGCTCGAGCGACGCCGGCGCCTGGTAGTGCACGATGTAGCGGATGTCGGGCTTGTCGATGCCGAGGCCGAAGGCGCTGGTCGCCACCATGACGATCCGCTTGCCCTTCTTCATGAAGCGGGCCTGATGCTCGCTGCGCTCCTTGTCGGTCATCTTGCCGTGGTAGCGGGCGCACGGAACCTTGATGAGACGGAGCCCGAGCCACACATCATCGACCATCTTCGTGGTCGAGCAGTAGACGATGCCCGGACGCGGCAACCGACGGGCAAGCTTCGCGAGATGGCGCAGCTTCTCGTCGCCGCGGAGGTCCCGAACGGAGAACATGAGGTTGTGGCGGTGCGGCGAGGCGACGATGATCTCGGGCTCGCGGAGCCCGAGGTACCGGACGATGTCGTCGCGCACGGGTGGCGTCGCGGTCGCGGTGAGGGCGAGGATCTGGCCGGCGCGGAGACCGGCCAAGCGTTGACCGAGCGCCAGGTAGGCGGGACGGAAATCGTGACCCCACTCCGAGATGCAGTGCGCCTCGTCGACCGCGACGAGGCCAGGAGGGCTCTTCGCGAGGAGCGCTCCGAGCTCGTCACCGGCGAGGGTCTCGGGTGTGGTCAGCACGAGGATCGACCCACCCGCCGCGATGCGGGCCAGCGCCGCGCGCCGGTCGGCCACGCCGACCGTGCTGTCGAGCCGCACCGTAGGTACGCCGAGCTGCTGGAGCTTCAGGAACTGATCTTCGAGCAGGGCGAGGAGCGGCGATACCACTACCGTCGGTCGCGGCAGGAGGAGAGAGGGAAGCTGGTAGCAGAGGGACTTTCCGCCGCCCGTGGGCAGGACGAGGAGCACGTCGCGGCCGCTAAGCACCGCACCGATCGTGCGCTCCTGCTCGCGATGAAGACGCGCGATGCCGAAGCGCTGCCGCGCCACCTGCCGGAGCTCGTCAACCCGCGGGGGGGCCGAACGCATCGGCGTTTCGAATCCCGTCTCGAGACCTTCCACCGTCGATAGTCTCACCAGCGGAGGGCGGATCTCAGGTCAGATGCCGCCGATTCGCCGGTTGCTCGAGGCCTTCCGGGCC